>CAZYYM010000117.1:3828-9902 GCA_964651385.1 uncultured Gammaproteobacteria bacterium
CGGGTCGGCCAATATGGTAATAATAGGTCGGCCTCGCCAGAGGTAATGTATTTTAATGACATTTAAGTGGAGCGCGATACGAATGAAAGTGGGTTTTATAGGTCTCGGTAACGTCGGTGGCAAGCTCGCCGGAAGCTTGTTACGTAATGGCATCGATCTCATTGTTCGGGATCTCGACAAATCTCTCGCCCAGCCATTTATTGATGGCGGCGCGAAATGGGCCGACAGCCCACGTGAAATGGCCCGGGAAGTTGATATTCTGATTACCTGTCTGCCGAGTCCGGCATCCAGCGCTGTGGTGATGGAAGCCGACGATGGAGCGCTTGCCGGCCTTAGCTCGGGAAAAATCTGGGCGGAAATGAGTACCACCGATAAGGATGAAGTCATTCGACTGGGTGAAAAAGTCAAAGCCGTTGGCGCCGAACCGATCGACTGTCCGGTTTCAGGCGGTTGTCATCGCGCTGCAACGGGTAATATCGCAATATTCGCCGGTTGTGAGAGAGCGGCATTTGAAACTTTTTTACCGGTGTTGACTACCATGGGGCGTCGTATATTACATACCGGCCCGCTGGGCTCAGCTTCGGTCCTTAAAGTGGTTACCAATTATCTGGCCACCGCCAATTTACTGAGCCTTTGCGAGGCACTGGTAGCCTCCAAAGTCGCCGGTATGGATATGAATACAACTTATGAAGCCATTCGCATATCATCGGGTAACTCGTTTGTTCATGAGACCGAAAGCCAGGTCATTTTAAATGGCAGCCGTGATATCAGTTTTACCATGGATCTGGTGTGTAAGGATATCGGCCTGTTTAACGAAGTGGCCAATCGTGGCAATCTGGAACTGGAACTGGCGCCCTTGTTTGAGAAAATTTTCCGGCAAGGTCAGGAGCGTTTCGGACCTCGGGAACTGTCGCCGAATATTATCAGGCGGCTCGAAGATGCTGCGGGTGTCGAAGTCGTCGCGCCGGGTTTCCCTGCGGAAATACTGGACGACGAAGCCGAAGAGCCGGGTTACGAAGTTAAGGTTAAGGGGCGTGACTAACGGCAAATCATCAGTGTCTGTTTGCGACAACAACAGGATGAAGTCACAGAGATATCGGCCTGATCGATCAGTGCATCCAATTGTGGCTTGATAGTTTCGGCTTCGTCGTTACGACCCAGACGTAACAGACATTCGTGATAACCATGTATCGACCAGATATTACCGCGATGCTGGACGCATCGCGGTAAAACTTCGTTAACACCGAGATCGTCTTCATAGTGCTGGAGCGCTTCTTCGACATAGCCCTGTTCGAGTAATAGCGCGGCGAGCGCATGTCTGGGTGGGTGCATCCACGGCCAGGGCTCGGAGTATTCGAGTTGGTCGCTCAATTCCGTCGCCTTGCTTAAATAGTCATAACCTAACTCGTGGTTACCGGCATGATATTCCAGCTCACCATTCATCATCGCTTCCGCTACAGCCAGAATATTTCGCGTCGGGTTATTGGCGACGATATGCCAGTCTGGTACTTCGGCAAATAATATTTCAAACTGATCTTTATTTTGGTGTGCCATTTTGATTTCGCCGAGGGCAGCACAGGCTATGGCTTTAGCATAGTGAAGCAAGATTGTAGTAATTGGGTAAAGTGTCTGATTTTCTGGTAAAGGCTCTTCAGTGATATTGTGCCAAAGGCCGAAACGCACCATTACATGAATACTCGAAGAATAGTAAGCCTCCAGTGTCGAAGCCAGGTAACGCTTGTCGACTTGTAACAGTTCATCAGTAATCAGTGCCCGAAGGCCATTGGCAGCCGACGTTGCTGCTTCGAATTGGCCGATAAACATCGCTGCGTACATTTTGAAGTGATAATTATGCAAGGCCGAAATCAGGTAAAACTCGCAGGTTCCGCGCAACTGGAAATAATCCAGATCGGCATCAATAGCGCGGGTATTGGCGGTAACCGCTTCCTGCCATTGTCCGCATAATGCGTCGACATGGCTGGCCATATGCAGCAGATGCCCGCAGCCCGGGCAGAGATCGCGTAGTATATCAGCCAGAGGGAGTGCTTGTTCCGGTGTCGGTGACATTTCGAAAACGTGAATATAAAAATGTACGATGCCGGGGTGCTGGTGTAAATCCTGTTGTTCAATTAGATCGACACCATGCAGCAGAATGTCAATAGATTCTTCGGTACAGGCATTGGCAGCCGGCCGACCTTTTTTCAGGTCCCAGAGTTTCCAGGGCGTGAGATTTACCAAGGCTTCGGCTGTCAGGCAGATCACATCGAGATCATCAGGGAAGTCGTGGTAAACATTGCGCATCGCATTGGCATAATCCAGTAACCAGCCGGGCATTTCTGAATCCAGTTTGCCGTGGTCGGCAGGATGCTTTCGGCAGAGTGCTTCTATGAGTCGCCGTTCAATTACAGTGACTTTATGGCTCAGTTGCAATGCCTGTCGGGAATATTCAAAGCAGAATTTTACGGCTTCAATCCGCTCCTGCTCGCCATACCATTCCCAGGGTTTGTTATAAAAAGGGCCGGTCGCGTAAGCGACTCCCCAGTAGGCCATGGCGCATTCCGGGTCGAGTTCAATCGCCTTTCTAAAACAGCGAATCGCTTCTTCCTGGTTAAAACCATAGCACCAGTTCAGTCCACGATTAAACCAGATTTCCGCCTGTATCGATATGGTAGTAATGGTGCGGCTATAGCAACCGAGATCAAAGTATTTATCGCCCAATATAATGTCCTTAAAAATCCGTTCCAAAAAAGTATATTATATTTCCCAATAACATTTAGGGTTAAGTGAATTATGACGACTTGTTTTTGGCAGCAAAAAAACAGAGGATGGTGTCGACAAATGATAGTCAGGTAGATAAGCTCAAATTAATGTTACCAGGAACCGAAATGCCTGATTTGAGTTATCTAACCAGTTGTAAAAATAATCGTTTTGATCTGAATTCGCGAGCAAAAACAATGAAAGCGGTTGTCACTACCGGTAATGGCGGGTACGACAGGCTTGACTATCGTGACGTACCGATTCCAGAGTTGCTATCGGGAGAAGTTTTGGTTCAAGTTCTGGCGGCGGGCATGAATAACACCGAAATCAACACGCGACTGGGCTGGTATTCGGACTCGGTGACAGCAGCGACGAATGATTCGGCATCGGTGGCTGAAGACCAGGTGATTGACCTTGCCGATGGTGGCTGGAACGAATCGACACCATTTCCATTAATACAGGGCACGGATTGTTGTGGCCGGATTGTGGCTGTTTCAGCGGATGTTGATGCCGGTAGAATTGGTTCACGCGTATTGATACGACCCTGTATGCGTGTGAATGGATTTGATTCGCTCGATAATATCTGGATGGCTTCTGATTTTGACGGTGCTTTTGCGCAGCTTGTCAAAGTACCTTCGTCGGAAGCCTTTGCCATCGATAGCAATTGGCAGGATGCCGAGCTGGCTACCATTCCATGCGCCTATGGTACGGCCGAGAATATGATCCACCGGGCAAAAGTAAGTGGTGACGATCACGTATTGGTGACCGGTGCCTCGGGAGGTGTCGGTTCTGCTGTCGTGCAACTGGCAAAACTACGGGGCGCCAGGGTAACCACGGTGGTTAGTCAGGAAAAAACGAAAGCATTGATCGATTTGGGTGTTGACCGTGTTATCAGTCGTGGGGCCGATTTAGAGACCGAGCTAGGCAAAAATAGTATTGATGTTGTATTCGACAATGTGGCCGGGGCAGATTTTGGCATCTTGCTGAAATTGTTGCGACGCGGTGGGCGCTACGCCTCGTCGGGCGCCATTGCCGGTCCTTTGGTGACCATGGATATGCGCCATTTTTATTTGAAGGATTTAAAATTGATCGGTTGCACGGCCTGGGATGAGCCGGTATTTTCCAACCTGGTTTCCTATATCGAAAACAATGAAATCAAACCGTTGCTGGCGGCCAGTTTCCCGATGCGGGATATCGTGAATGCACAACAACAGTTTTTGTTAAAACAACATGTCGGCAATTTTGTATTAATTCCCGGCGACCCGGGCAATTCGGTTTAAAGCCGATTGGCAATATAAATGAAACAGGGTAGCGTTACAAAGCTGGAGATAATCTGAAAAGTAACAATATTGGACGATGCGGCAGTCGGCACGGCACCGGCAATAATCGCGACCGTTCGGGGCAGACCCTCCAGTCCCAACAGCCAGTAATAATCAGTACCGGCATTCCGATGAGTCGTATAATGACGCCCGTAAAAATCAATAATTTGTTATTCGCTGCATGACCCGGGCGCATGCCAGCACGCACTGCGAGCAAAGCGAGACCCAACCCATCATTGCCTATAATTTCAACGGTATTGAATAGAATATCTGGAATTTCCAACCGGTTTAGGAATAGACCGGCGACACTGGCGGTAATGAGCGGCTTTCTTGCAATCCGTCTGGGAATCAAGAAACGGCTTCGGTTACGGTTTCGGTTCGCCTGGAATGGCGACGATTATAGACAAAGATGAATTCAGGCGTTGCCTTTTAATTCTTCCTCAAAACTGAAAGCAGTGGTGCGTGGGACGAGCTTATCGTTCGCCACCGTTGATTCGAAAGTCGCCAGCTTGCTTGTGGTCGGGTTAAAGCGCCCGACGCGTATATGTATGTCTTCATCGCCGATGTCCAGCACCAGGGCCGGAAATTTAACTTCGGTGCCTACTGCGTTGATGTGCAGGTAGTACACCATGTCCCCAGCTTTCATTGGGTTATATTTGTATCTGGATTTAGTTTATTGCGGTGTAAGGCCGCGCAATCGTTCGCTACGACGACGTAACATTTCAAGAGTTGACAATAGCACGATTGAAAACAATACCAGTATGGTGGCAGCGGATAAGATAGTCGGGCTGATTTCCTGGCGAATACCCGACCACATTTGTAGAGGCAAGGTGTGTTGTTGCGGCCCGCCGACAAATAAGATGATGACGATTTCATCGAAGGAAGTGATGAATGCAAACAATGCACCTGAAATCATACCGGGTGCAATCAACGGCATCTGAATTTTTAGGAAGTTGTAGGTAGGTGTCCCGCCAAGATTGGCGCCGGCACGTATTAAAGATTTGTCGAAACCCACCAAGGTCGATGTAACCGTTATAACTACGAACGGTAAGCCCAGTATGGTATGTGCGAGTACGATACCGGCCCAGGTGGCGGTTAAATTAATCTTGGCAAAGAAAAATGCCATGCCGGAAGCGGTGATAATTAAGGGTACGATCAAAGGTGAAATCATGAGCGCCATGATCAGACGGCGGGCGGGCATGTTATCGCTACTCAATCCGAGCGCTGCAAGTGTGCCAAAAAATGTCGCCAGTAGCGTGGCTGCAATGGCGATTAGCAAGCTGTGTTGCGCACCGGTCATCCATTTGTTAGTACACATTGTGGAGATATTATCTTCGATATTATCACACATTCCGAATAGGCCTTTATACCAGCGGAGCGAAAATCCTTCAGGGTCGAGTGACAGCATTTCCGGGGTAAAGTCCAGAAAGGGTGTCGAAGTGAATGAAAGCGGGATTACGACGACTAAGGGTGCGACCAGGAAAAACAACACAAATATACAAAACGCCATATAGGTGTAATGCCATAGTCGTTGTCCCGGTGTTGTATAAATAGGTAAGGCCATGTTTTTAACCCATCTTCATGTTATCGATACCGATTATTCTGTCGTATAACCAGTAGAGAAATAATATTGCCACCAGCAGGATAGCGCCCATTGCAGCGGCTAAACCCCAGTTGAGCGACCGTTGCATATGGTAGGCAACCATATTGCCAATCAGGCGGCCGTCTTTACCACCGACCAATTCCGGCGTGATGTAGTAACCAATAGCGACGATAAACACCAGGATACAGCCAGCGCCAATGCCGGGAATGGTTTGCGGCATGTAGACTCGTATAAAGGCCAGCGTCGGTGTTGCGCCCAGGTTTTGAGCGGCTTTCATATAGGTTGGCGGAATAGTTTTCATGACGCTATATAATGGTAAAATCATAAACGGTAATTATATTTGCGTCATAACTATTAACGTACCGATAGAGCTATACATCATCGACAAACAAAAT
>CAZYYM010000118.1:0-9681 GCA_964651385.1 uncultured Gammaproteobacteria bacterium
ATTAGAGGCCGCATGAGTTAATCACTTGAGGCGACAGGTACCTTGACAGCTTCCGACTGCAGGTAGAGTAATCGGTTACCGGGTTCACGAACCGGGGGAAATGAAGACCCGAGAGCGTTAAGAGAAGCTCTAAGGGGAGAGTTTGGTTAATTTTGGCGCCATCGTGTCGGGAATATTCGATATCATGCGATTGACAGGATGATATACCCAGTGTCCTCGTGGTAAGAATAGGCCATCGAAAAGCCGTCGAGCAATACGGTTAAACCTGACCTCAATCAAGCTATCTTGATGAATTCAGTTAGCCCCTACACCGCAACGCCGACATCTGCTATGGTTCGCCCCAATATCGAGGCTTATCAATACCGTGCAAAAAGAACCAACCACCGATTTCGGATTTAACCAGATTCCAGCTTCAGAAAAGCAGCGCCGTGTGGCGGGCGTTTTTGATTCGGTGGCGAGTAAATATGACTTAATGAACGATGTGTTGTCATTTGGCGCACATCATTTATGGAAACGATTCACCCTCGAACTCTGCGGTCTGCGCCCCGGCCATCGGGTGCTCGACCTTGCCGGTGGCACCGGCGACCTGGCAATCAAACAGGCCGGGATTGTCGGAGATAGTGGACAGGTATTCCTCGGCGATATCAACGCGGCAATGCTCGAACAGGGTCACAATCGAATTATCGATAAAGGCCTGGTCAATCGCATCCGGCCAATTCAGTGCAATGCCGAAATTTTGCCATTCGCCGATAATTCGCTGGACTGCGTTACCATTGCATTCGGCTTGCGCAACGTCACCGATAAGGCCAAGGCATTGACTTCCATGCAACGCGTTTTAAAACCGGGTGGCAGGCTCTGTGTTCTGGAATTTTCGAAACCGATTTTTGAGCCTCTGGTAAAGGTATATGACTTTTATTCGTTTAAAATTTTGCCGCGGCTCGGTGAATGGATCGCCAAAGACCGGGAAAGCTACCTGTATCTGGCTGAGTCGATTCGGATGCACCCGGATCAGGAAACGCTGAAACAAATCATGCTCGAAGAAGCCATGTTTGACGAAGTCGACGTGTACAATTTAAGCGGTGGTATCGTCGCTTTGCATCGCGCTTTTAAGTATTAGTCGCAAAGTCGATAAGCTCTCCATGACCCTGCTCAACGCTTTTACCGATAATTTAGTCGCCTTCGCCGAAATTGGCGGCAATCGGCTTTTGACGCTGGACGAACAGGTGATACAGCGCTGCACAGCGTTGCAAGGCCATAGTATTGCCTTAGAAATCACCGACCTTGAAATCACGCTTTATTGCCACCCCGGTAACTGGGGCATTCGCTTGAGTCGGAAACCCCCGGCCAAACCGGTCGATGCCACTATTTCCGGTCGATTGCTTGCGTTGTTTGCCCTTGCAGTGGAAGACGACAAAATCAGCACTTCGATTCGGCAACGTGTCAGTATTCATGGCGATGCCAATATCGCACAGCAAATCCAGAAAATCATATCCGGGCTCGATATCGACTGGGAAGAAGTCCTCTCGCAATATAGTGGAGATATTCTCGCCGTCCAGATTCATCGGAAAGCCCGGCAGGCGGGCGAATATTTCAAACAAAATTTGCAGGCATTAATGCAAACGAGTAGTGAGTACCTTCGCGAAGAAGCACGTTTGACGCCGACCCTGCCCGAGTTTGAGCGATTCCAGCAACAGATTACTGCCGTTCGACAGGATGCTGATCGCTGCGAGGCGCGAATGTATCAATTACAAAAACGCATCGGCGAAAAAAAGCAGCCATGAGCCGTCTGGGTCGTCTGATCGTTATCAATCTTACGCTGGCACGCTATGGGCTCGATGAAATCCTCGCGCCTCTACCATTTTTCGGTCCCTTACGCTGGTTAAGCCGGTTCAATCCGTTTAACTGGTTCCGTAGCGACGATCTGACACAGGCGGAACGGCTGCGCCTGTGTATCGAGGAGCTCGGCCCGATATTTATCAAGTTTGGTCAAATGCTATCGACGCGGCGTGATCTGCTGGCCGACGACATAGTCGCCGAACTGGAAAAATTGCTCGATAGAGTACCTTCCTTTCCACTACAGCAAGCACGCGATATTCTGCAACAGCAACTGGGCATACCCATCGATGAAGCTTTTTCAACATTCGACGACAATGTACTGGCCTCGGCGTCAATTGCACAGGTTTATGCAGCGCAATTAGCCAGTGGGGAAGATGTTGTGGTAAAAATAGTTCGCCCCAATATCGAAGCACGAATCCGACAGGACGTGGATGTTTTACTGATGATTGCCCGAATGGCCGATCGGTACTGGAGTGAAGCGAAACGAGTCAAACCAGTCCAGGTAGTGCGCGAATTCGAAAAGACGATCATCAACGAACTTGATCTGGTGCGTGAAGCCGCCAATGCCAATGAATTACGCCGACACTTCGAAGGTTCCCCCGATTTATACGTACCCCAGGTTTACTGGGATTATTGCAAACCCAAAGTATTGGTGATCGAACGCATACAGGGCATCCCGGTATCGGATATAGAGCAGTTAAAGGCACACAATATCAACCTTGAAGTACTCTCGCGTAAAGGCGTCGAGGTATTTTTCACCCAGGTTTACCGCAATAATTATTTTCATGCCGATATGCATCCGGGCAATATCTTCGTGTCTGCGGACAATCCCGACGATCCACAATACATAGCCGTAGACTTCGGTATTATGGGGTCATTGTCAACCGGCGATCAACGTTATCTGGCGGAAAACTTTGTCGCCTTCTTTAACCGCGATTATCGACGTGTCGCCGAATTACACGTCGATTCCGGCTGGGTCGATAAAGATACCCGCATCGACGAATTCGAAGCAGCCATTCGGGCAGTTTGTGAACCCATGTTCCAGCGCCCACTGGCAGAAATTTCATTCGGCCAATTGTTACTGCGGCTTTTTCAAACTGCACGTAGCTTCAATATGGAAGTTCAGCCGCAGTTACTCCTGCTGGAAAAGACCTTTTTGCACATCGAAGGACTCGGGAGGCAGTTATACCCGCAGCTTGATCTCTGGGATACTGCAAAACCCTTCCTCGAACGTTGGTTAAGTGAACAACTCGGGGTCCGCGCATTGTTCAAAGGCTTTAAAAAGAACTTGCCATATATTGCCGAAAATCTGCCCGATCTACCGCAACTGGCTTTTAAGACACTGCAAAAAATAGCCAACAATGAGCTGCAGATAGAACTGCAATCGAAACAGCTCGATTCGATTCGTCGGGAAATTCGTCAGGCTAATCGACGCAGTGTTCGCTCGATTATCGGCAGCAGTTTATTGATCAGCGCAGCTATTATCGCGGGACTCGACGGATTGGCGCCCATCATGATCGGTCGCGGGCAGTTTATCCTGCCCCTGGTTAGCGGAGTATTGTTAATCCCGGGTATTTATCTTTTAATCAGCAGCCGGAATTAGGAGCATTGGCTTTTGGTTAAATGTTTGTTTAGACGTTTGCCATGTTTGAAGCCTTTCCAGTAAGCCGTTTTTACTTCATCGCGGAGTTCATCCGGGACGCCCCCAATGTACTCGTTATAGTCACGGTTGAAGACTTTATCACCATCGCAAAACTGACGCTTATAGGCCAGTTGACCCGTCAACTCGGCGATACGTAGTAGTCTGAATTTAGAATCCTCCTCGGGCTCCGGTTCTACCGGTTTTTCGTCCTTTGCGACTTTCTTTTTCGGGTCTTCGGTAACATTCGCAACTTCGCCCTTATCGATACGCTGTCTGGATTCGGTTAAACGCTTGCATTCATCTTCGGATAATAACTCTGTTTCCTTTTTGCTTTTGTCGAAACCTTCCTGAAACGCATTCCGCATCGCATCGCGGCTTTCACTAACCACCCGTTGAACCCGCTGCGTGAATTCAGCCAGAACACCCGCCTCACCACACTGTAAGCGTGAATAGCTTAATGTGCCAAGGGTCCTTGACAGGCTAATAACGGTTGCGTTGGCTGCTGCCTGACGCGACGCGGTCTGCTCCTCGGTTTCATTGTCCTTCGCCTGCCCGGCGAGCGTAGCATTTTCAATGGCCTTGTCGATAATCTGCAGGATAGAATTCAATCCCTGATCCTGCAATTCGGCATAACTCGAGAATGACAGACAAGCTATCGTAAAAAAGGCAATCAAATTGAATTTTCTGAAATTCATGAGTTTTCCATTCGCGCTAATTCCGGCATTGTATATTAAGGGCTTTGCAAATTAAAAGGTTTGTCCGTATCACAGAATCAGGGGTTTAATTATTTTGCCCTGTTCGACCGCGCTATATTCGGACAATGTTAGCCTTTTTCTTTGCTCTCTTACCCATTATCACCGATAATTCCACCTCAATACGACAAAACTATATGGCGCTGAATATACCTCATAGAATCGGCTTCGTTAGTCTCGGCTGTCCAAAAGCGACAGTCGATTCCGAACAGATAATCACCCGCCTTCGTGCGGAAGGTTATGATATTGTGCCTGACAACGAGTCAGCTGATATGGTTATAGTGAATACCTGCGGATTCATCGATGATGCAGTCGCCGAATCAATGAACACCATAGACGAGGCCTTACACGAAAACGGTAAGGTCTTAGTCACGGGTTGTCTGGGTGCAAAATCGGAGATGATTATGGAACGTTTCCCCGATTTACTGGCTGTAACCGGACCGCATGCGACCGAAGAAGTCATGCAGGCAGTCCATCGGCATTTGCCTTCGCCGCATGATCCTTTTTTCGACCTCATTCCCAAACAGGGTATCAAGCTGACACCACGACATTACGCCTACCTGAAAATTTCGGAAGGCTGCAATCATCGGTGCAGTTTTTGCATTATTCCGTCATTTCGGGGCGACCTGGTCAGTCGTCCGATTAATCAGGTATTGCAGGAGGCCCAACACCTGGCTGACGCCGGCGTGAAAGAAATTCTGGTGATCTCCCAGGATACCAGCGCTTATGGTGTCGACTTGAAGTACCGCACCGAATTCTGGCAAGGACAACCTCTGCAAACAAGATTTCTCGATCTGGCTAAAGCGCTGGGGCAATTCGGCATCTGGGTACGACTCCATTACGTCTATCCTTACCCGCATGTCGACGACGTTATTCCGTCCATGGCCGAAGGTTTGATACTGCCTTATCTCGATATTCCGTTCCAGCACGCCAGTCCGCGAATATTGAAACTAATGAAAAGACCAGGTAATCGCGAACGTGTTCTTGAACGTATTCAGGCCTGGCGCGAGACCTGTCCCGAGCTGGTGATTCGCAGTACATTTATAGTCGGCTTTCCGGGTGAAAGTGATCAGGAATTTGAACAATTACTTGAATTTCTTACCGCAGCCCAACTCGACCGCGTTGGCTGTTTCATGTATTCGGCGGTAGAAGGCGCTGCAGCCAACGATTTACCCAACCAGATTTCTGAGGCAACCAAACGAGTACGCTATGATCAATTCATGCAACATCAGCAATCCATCAGTACCGCCCGATTACGCCAACGCATAGGCCAAACGATGCAGGTATTGATTGAGAGTGAGGATGAGCAGGGCTGGATGGGTCGATCCTATGCCGATGCACCGGATATCGACGGCCTGGTTTATGTTGACACCGATCAGAAGCTTATTCCGGGAGAATTTTATCCGGTCGAAATTACCGACACCGACGAATATGACTGCTATGGCGTACTTGCCAGGTAAATATTATCGTCTACAACACTGATTTGCAGCTTGCTCAGACTTTCACCCGGGCAAGGACCGAACACGCATTCGCCACTGTCAATATAAAATCGAGCATCGTGCACCGCACACTGAATAAGCATGCCATCGGCGTCGAGAAATTGATGCTCAACCCAGTCCAGGGGTGAACCCGTATGTGGACAGCTATTCCGGTAAGCATAAAACAGACCGTCCTGTTGAACCAGAAAACCCTCTATGGTTTCGCCATGATGATCGACTTCAAAACCGTAGGAACCGGGGTCGGATAGTACATCGGTGGCACAAATCAAAGTCAATTCGTTCGACATTTTTATCTATGGAAACTGGAAAGCTTAAATATAGCGCCTAAACTCAGTAGTTCACAAATAATATATCTAAAACAGTGTCAACGGATAAAGACTGGAAAACAAAATACAAGGCACTTGTCGATGAGGTCGAGGGCAAGGAAGCTGACTGGCAGGAAATCGACACACTGCTCCGAAAAACCGTCGGCCGAGTCAGCATAGCCGGTCGAGGATTCGACAAACGACTCGATAAACAGCTTAAACAGATTCAGAACCTCACGCGCAAAAAAAAAGACAACCAGCTTACCAATGCTCTCGACGAACTCAGCCGAGTCGCCGCCTCGCTGGACGATAACCCAGCAGGGCCAACAAGCCATGAAACAGCAAAACCTGCTATCGAACCGGCAGTTTTATTGCTGGCGCTTTTGCAGGAGATTCAATTTAAGGACAATCAACGCACCGAATTAAAGACCATTTGCAGTGAGCTGATGAATTTGCTTGACAACGGAAAAAGTCAGACAGCTATCAAACCCCAAATTCTCAAGTTATCGGCACTTATCAACCACAATTTCGCCGATTCAACCAACCCCGCCGACACAGCCAGCGAAAAACCGGCGGTTTCTATCAATGAAGTGCTTACTCGGCTGATGGGAAAATTAGCTGGCGTTCAGGGAGTCGGAGATTCAGCACAATTGCTACACAGAGATTCACTCGATAAAATCGGTGACGATGAATGGCCGGAAACCCTAAACCGAATCGTCGATTGCATTTCCGGGACGCTCGTCAAGCTCAATCAGGATAAGTCCGAGCTAGAAGATTTCATTGTCACAGTAACTCAGCAACTCGGTAAAATTGCTGAGGCTATCGAGACCGACCAGAAAGCCAACCTGTCTGACTCTGAAGACCGGCGCTCACTCGAGCAACTCATGCAGGATAGCATGAAAGCCATGGAGGCCGATTTTGATAACGCCAGCGAAATTGGCCAGCTGAAAAATGTGGTCGCAAAAAACCTGACACAAATTCAGAACGGAATCGACAGTTTTGTCACCCGTGCCAACGAACGCCACGAGGCCATCGACGAGCGCAATAATCACCTCGTAGCGCAAATAACCGCAATGGAGCAGAAAACGCGGCAATTAAAAAAGAAGCTTGACGAAAACCGTGAAAAACTACTCTTCGATACCCTCACCGGAGCCGGTAGCCGACGGTCGTACGATGAAACCATGGATCAGGAACTCGCTCGATGGAACCGTTATGGCACAATTTTTAGCTATGCCATTCTCGATATCGATCACTTTAAGAAAATTAATGATACCTATGGCCATAGCGCCGGCGACAGGGCACTTAAAATTATCGCCAAGGTGATGATGAGCCAGATTCGAAAATCAGATTCGCTTTTTCGCATCGGTGGTGAAGAATTCGTGCTACTGCTACCGAATACCAACATCGACAAAGCCGACCCAATGGTTAAAAAGCTACGTGAAGCCATCGCAAAAAGCGCCATTCATTGCAATCAGCAGCGCGTTGTACTGACACTCTCTGCCGGATTAACCGAACCGATAAAAAATGACCTAATTAAATCGTTATATGATCGTGCCGATTCGGCCTTATATAAAGCCAAAAATTCCGGTCGGAACTGTCAGTTTATTATGTGAACATAATATTGGGTAAACTGCCCTAACCCGAAGCATGGACTAATATGGTATTATACTGCTAATAGGCAAGCTGCCCCCCGCGAAACCTTTCAAACGCTCCAACCAAAGATGATTGGCGATATTTTACTCACCACACTCAATGCCCGCTACATGCATTCAGCCTTCGCGTTACGATACCTGTATGCCAACCTGGGGGATTTACAATCGCGCGCACAAATTCGCGAGTTTACAATTCACGAACGGGCCATCGACATCACCGAAAAACTATTGGCACCCAGGCCAAAGATAATCGCCTTTAGCGTTTATATCTGGAATGTCGATCAAACAACGGCGGTTATCGAAATTCTCAAACTGCTTGAACCGGGCGTCAATATTGTCGTCGGCGGCCCCGAAGTCAGTTTTCAAAACGACCTGCCCGGACTTGCGAATACGGTCGACTTTGTAATTACCGGCCCCGGGGAGAAAAGTTTTTATACTCTATGCGGACAAATATTATCTAATCAACAACCATTTAATCACCTCATTGCGGGTGATGCCCTGCCTCTCGATAACCTAAATTTGCCTTACCGCCATTACACTGACGAAGACATACGTAATCGTCTGATATACGTTGAAGCTTCACGGGGTTGCCCGTTTAAGTGCGAATTCTGTCTGTCGGCACTGGATAAAACCGCAAAACCTTTTGCGTTGAATAGATTTCTCGATGAAATAGACGCCCTACACAAACGAGGCGCCCGTAATTTTAAATTCATAGATCGTACCTTTAATTTAAATATCAGGACTAGTGTGGCCATACTGGAATTTTTTCTGGAACGTATGAGTGACGATTTATATTTACATTTCGAAGTCATCCCCGATCAGCTACCCGATTTATTAAAGGCTGTACTGATCAAGTTTCCAGAGAATTCTCTGCAGTTTGAAATCGGTGTACAGACTTTCGACCCGGATATACAAAAGCTGATAAGTCGTAAGCAAAATAACGATACGACTCGCGATAATTTTCGCTGGTTACGCGAAAACACCGGCGCCCACATACATGCCGATTTAATTTTCGGCTTACCGGGAGACAGTCTGGAAAATTTTGCCGACAGTTTTAACCAACTGGTCGCATTAAAACCGCAGGAGATACAACTCGGTATATTGAAACGACTACGCGGCGCTCCGATTAACCGCCATACCGAAAGTTACCGGTTGCGTTACAATCCGAAAGCGCCTTATAACATTTTAAGTACTCGCGATATCGATTATAAAACCATGCAACGGGTTAATCGCTTTGCCCGATTCTGGGACATGATTGCCAATTCTGGGCGATTTAAAAACACATTGCCAATAATCTTGCAGGACAACCCGTTTAACCGCTTCCTGCAATTCAGTGATGCTCTCTATCGAGCTACAGGCAGCACATGGAAAATATCTTTGCGACGTCAGTTTGAGTTAATCTTCCCCATACTCACAGAACAGATGAGCTGCGATGCCGGGCAGGTTCGACAGATGCTGATTATGGATTTTCAACGTTCCGGTGAAAAAGCTGCACCGGTATTCGATGAATCAGTACGCAAATTGGCTAAACGTAACGGCGTCGCCAACAAACGGCAAAAGCAGCATTTATAAGCACTATTCAATTTCATCAATGGTTTTTTGATTATTCGAATCAAGCACCGTCTGGCACATCTCCAGATGCAATCGACCAGCCGTGGTATAGGGATTCGCTTCCACCACTTTTTCATTGAGCTCAATACCCAGGCCCGGTTCCGTCGGCGCCGGCATATAGCCCCTATCCCAGGCTAAACTTTTTTGTAAAATATCATCGTGAAAATCAGTCTGAATGGTTTCCAGAATCAAAAAACTCGGGCTACTGAAAGCAACTTGCGCCGCAGCGGCATGGGCAATCGGGCCACAGTAAATATGCGGGGCAAGCTGGGCGTTAAATAACTCCGCCATTATCGCGATTTTTTTAGTCTCCCAGATACCGCCGCTTCGACCAATATCCGGTTGCAAAATCGACACTCCGGCTTTTAAGGCCTGATGAAATTC
>CAZYYM010000119.1:0-9624 GCA_964651385.1 uncultured Gammaproteobacteria bacterium
AAGGCGTAGTTAGCCCCGAAAGATACGACCGGCCAGGCCTTTAGCTGATCAAGGTCATTATTGGCATCATTTTCGACACCCCTGATACGATTATCCAACTCTGCCTGGGTCAGATTATTACTACCGGAAACGTTTACAATTGCATTGAAATCAGCAGCCGGATCGAGGAGCGCAACACCCAGCTCGGCAGTCAATGAAAATCCTCCTCCATCACCTGCTTTACGCCCCCATCCAAGGCCAATATAGGGTTGATATGATTCCCCAAGGCTGATTTTGCCCGATATATTACCATTTATATCACTTGGATCGAGAGATTGGCCGTCAACTGTTATACCACTCAGCAGCGTTCCGTTAAATGTTAGCTTGCTGTCGTTTCTCATCATGCCAGCCGTCAGGTGGAAGGTACCGTCGAACACATACCAGTCGAATAAAAGGGCTGTAGCACCAAAATCCACACCCAGCCGAGCATCTAGATCGCCGGTTGCCCCGGCATCGCCGACCTGAATTGTTTCATTCTGGTCGTCGATATTGATATTGGTCAGACTCACCCTGGCGTTTATCGTCTTCGTAATGCCGACACTCACTTCAGCTCCGGTGCCAACTGTACCCGCTTTCAGTCCGACACCGACTTCTACCGCATTGGCATTCGTAGCCAGAAGTATTAACCCTGCAAATATCCCGATCGTTCTCATCATTTTCCTCGTGATTTTAATTTGACCTTCGATCGATTATAGGTAGTAAATCACTTTTTTGATGATTATTTCGAATTGCCTTGCAGATTATCGACGGGTTATATCCAAAATGTGATGATAACATCTGGTACTTGGCTATAATTTTACTATTCTGAGTATAAATGCCAAAATATCGCAAAATTATATGGTGCCATATTGACACTCGCTAATAGTAAATCCACCTCTCCCCATCATTCCGGCTTTAAAGTTTATAGCAGTGGCGTTACCCACACCGGGCATGTACGCAACAGAAATGAAGACACAATCCTGCTGCTCGAGGATGAGGGCCTTTGGATGGTAGCAGATGGTATGGGCGGTCACCAGGCCGGCGATTTTGCAAGCCAGACGATCTCGCGTAATTTAGGATTATTTAAACAACAGGGCTCGTTAGAGGACTCCATCCTCTTACTGGAAGAAAACCTTCTGAATTCTAATACCATTATTCGGGAAAAATCGAACGAGATAGGTAAAAATACAACTATCGGCAGTACCGTTGTTTGTGCCTTTATCTGGCAGAAATATCTATTTACCTTCTGGGCCGGCGACAGCCGACTTTACCGATTCCGTCAAAATAGATTCGAACGCCTAACCGACGACCACAGTTATGTTGAAGAACTGGTACGGATGGGCAAGATCGATTCCGTAGACGCCGAAAACCATCCCGCTGCGAATGTCGTACTCAAAGCTGTGGGTATTGATGATGAGCTTTGTATAGATTTTGATTACGTCGAAATATCGGACAATGATATATTCGTAATTTGCTCAGATGGTCTATATAAAGACCTCGATGAAAATAAAATTACATCAATCATTAACGATAACCAAAATGATATGGGTACTTTAACCCAGACCCTCCTAAGTAATTCCCTGGAGGCTGGCGGTACCGACAATACGTCTATTATATCAATCAAGGCACAGTTGAAGGATTAGGCTGCTAAATATGTCTGAAGTTTGCGAATCATTAATCGGTGACTATCTGGCTGGAGCCCTGCAACTCGAAGATCTGGAGCAGGGATTCACCAGTTTATTCACAACTACACCGTCCAGTCATGCCAATGCACAAAGTTATCTTCAGGAACTTTTTTCGAATAATAAAATTGATCCGGATCAATTTACCGAAATTTCAAGTTTAATCTCCAAGGTCAATATACAGTCGACGCTCAGTAACAGTACGGATTGCGATATTTCTTATTTTGCAGAGGATCAAACCCTCCATCTTACCGACGTAAGCGGATTTGAGGATGAAAATTCCAGCGATAAAACCGTCATTGTTAGAGTAGACGATAAGGAACATAAGCAAACAGACACCGGTGATAATTCCGGCACGCTAAGCCCGGAGATTATTGATAAACCACATCGTACGAAGCGTTATGAAAATCTCGGACCCGGCGTTACCCTGAAGGAACGTTTCGTGCTGCTTGAAAAGCTCGGCCAGGGTGGCATGGGTGTCGTTTTCAAAGCTAAAGATTTGCTTAAGGTTGAGGCACAAGACAAGGATCCATATGTTGCGATCAAAGTTTTAACCGATGCATTTAAAAAATATTCAGGCTCCTTCATTGCATTGCAACGCGAGGCCAGTAAAGCTCAGCGACTTGCCCATCCGAATATCGCGACCGTTTACGATTTTGACCGCGACGCCAATACCGTATTCATGACCATGGAATATCTGAAAGGCAAACCGATCAATCAACTTATTAAAGAACTCGGCAAAAAACCGTTAAAAATAAATCATGCACTGCATATTATCGAAGAGTTGTGCAGCGGCCTGTCTTACGCTCATGAAAAACAGTTGATTCATTCCGATTTCAAACCCGGAAATTGTTTCTTACTCACCGATGGCCACGTCAAACTGCTCGATTTTGGCATCGCTCGGGCCAGTACACAAACCGACGAAGAACGCGATAATACGATGTTTGATCCAGCCAAGCTCTGCGCTGTAACACCAGCCTATGCAACACCTGAAATGTTTGCCGGAATGAACCCAGATCCCCGTGATGATATTTACGGTCTTGCCTGCGTTGCTTATCAACTTCTTGCGGGTGGCAAACATCCTTATAATAAGGTTGCTTCTCCTAAAATTAAGGAACTCGGCATCAAGCCCAAACCCATCAAGGGCCTTAATCGACGCCAACAGAGAATCTTGACGAAAGCTTTGTCGGTTAATCGGGAAGATAGAATCGAGACTGTCGAACAATTTGCTGAAGGCATGCGCTCAAAAAAGTCACACGCAAAGCAAATCATCCTCGCAGCTCTATTCGTGATCGTTATCGCTGCGGGTATCGGTTATAAACCGTTTCTCGCGTTTATGGAAGAACAACAGCTCTACGATAAAATTCGGCTTATTAAACAGGGTGATAAGGCCTTGATGATCGAAACCATCTGGTCGTTAGAGCAACTGGACAAAGAGAAACAGAAGATTGTTTCGGTCGGTTTAAGGCGTGAAATAATCACCTATTACCGGGATCGCATTCGATCTGTTTTCAGGCCTAAAGAAGGTCTCTACGATTATCCACAGGCCCAAAACCTGCTTGTACAGGCCAAACGTCACTATCCGGATTCCGTTGCCCTGTCAACTATAGAGGATCAAATCAAGGAACAAAAGGATCGACTGATGAACAGCCTGACATCACTCTATGGGCGATATATTAAAGCTAAAAAACTGGTGAAATCGGAAAATGGCGAAGACCTGACCACGGTGATACCTTTAATAAAAAGAGTCGATCCAAAACACTATCTGTTAAAAGATAAAAATCTGGCTGACCTGTATCTCACAGAAGCCGAAAACTATATAGCTAAACGTCGTTACAAAAATGCATCTGGCTACATTGTTACAGGACTCAAGTTTTTCCCGGCCGATACTCGACTGCAAAGCTTGAATAAACAAATCAACGCTCAGTTTATCAATTAATGACACAATCCCAGTCGCCTTTTCGCCTGCTCGCGAAGACTTATTCGCATCACCTGCTGACCCGTGAGCAATATGTTCAGATCCGAACTCAATTACTTAAAAAATTACAGATTCAGGGAATCGTAACTGAGGAGGATTTGAAAATAATGACCGATGCCGCCTTTGGAAAATCAAAGCCAAATATTGAAAAAACGTATACTTATGTAGACTGGATAATTATTACTCTCGGATTAATTGCAGCCGTGGTGCTGGCCTTTGTGTTATATGATTAGGCAAACAAACTGCCAAAAAAATGGTCGGGGCGAGAGGATTTGAACCTTTTCTAAATTGGTTCTCCAATTTCTGACATACAACCAAATATCACGAAATATAAATATATTTCAATGATTTATAGAAAAACCAATCAGTATTCACATTGTATTTGATTACCTCTACTTGTCTATGAATGCCCATTATTGCCCCAAGTACGGCCCACTCATTACCCGACTTTGATATCGGCCTACAATTTAAAATTGATCCAATCTAATGAGCTGGACTATGGCTATATTAGATTGTTTCTTGCCATATTTTCTGAGATCTGTTGACAAGTCTAGCACCTTCACCGTCGCCTGTTGCTAAGTACAGACGCAGGTAAAATATGGTACAAATCACTTGCAAATAGCTCGTGATGATTAATACAGACAAGATGCCTAAGATTCCACCCAGGCTTTCCTGAATCATCGATGGTAATCAATTCGTTGGCACCATAGTCCAAATTGCAATGTTTACAAAAAACAGATCCAACCTGTCTTGCTAGTAGCGCACCGGCAACGCCATGAAACGATTCCCATGGTTCCGGGATCTCCGTTAATTCAGAATTTCTGCGATCAAAATTTCTCAACCAATTCAGAATTTGATCGTAGTGCCCTTCATAGCGTATGGACTGACGCCAACTCTCGTCCTGGAATAGCGCTAGAACATCTTCTGTGGGAAAAGTAAAAATTCCCTCTCCCTCTGTGTGATGTGGACAATAGCGAAGCAACGAACTGCACATTACCGGACTATCCCAAAAATCATCAAATGAGCGATGCTGGTCGGCGATACTGTATTTCCCATGTGACTTGATTATTTCTCCTGGATTCAAAAAGTACTTAGGCAGAAATGAAGCCGCAATTGGCCAAATGATGACAGCCATGAAGTAGTTAAACCAGATATCTGACTTCTCATGTAACCAATCGTATTTGTCGAGCTTTTGAGCAATGAATATCGCGTATCTGGCTGCAATAACAGCAGATATGCAGAAATAAACAATTAATATCGTTTTACCTACATCCATGCTTACGGATCACTTGAGCCAGAATTTCGACCCGAACCGGCTACCAATATCCAGTCGCTGGAAAAATCGAGCAAATACAATTGGCCGTTTCCTTCACCAAATCCAGCTCCTTGTTCCATATAACAGCTCAGGCACATAATAGCCCATTGACGTGATCGATGGATACGACCATCGACAAAAGCCCCTTCATCGGATAACACCCGTTGACAAAAATCGCACTCTGGATCCAAACCCTTCCATTTCGTAGGAGTCCCATCTTCATCTTCGAATGCAACATTACTTTCTAGCAACTGGTAGAATTCAAACTTGTAGGGCTTGGATTGCAGATCTTCTGCCTTGCCAAATATTTCAGCGAGAGCTTCAAAACTCGTCTTGGTATTTAGATAGAAATCAATATTGGAGGTTAACTTCGGTAATTTGTCGGGGATTAGATTGTCATTTTTTATCAACATGGGCCTTACCTAGAACGTTATGCCCCGTTGACCAGGGAGCCACTTGCCAATTTCGAGTTGCGCCTGGCCAATTCCAAGTCCCTTGAGCCACTTTGCAGAGGCATCGATTGTCGCCCATGTCTTGATTCCACCCATATTCGTAGTGGCTGTATTCACGCCATTTTGGGTAACGATATCAACGTGGACAGTCGCACCATCAGCTATGAGAAGCACGTTTTGCACTGCTCCGGCTTCAACCAGGGCGCGTACGGTCTTTTGGTTCAACCTTCACCTCCAATATCTAGATCTTGTTGCTCTGGAGGGTTATACCCATTTTCATTGCAATATTTGGTTAATACGTATTCAACAAAATTAGATATATTGCGATGCTCATGATCGGCAGCCCATTGGTATCGCTTTTTTATTTCTGGATCTATTCGCAAAGTAATCACAGCTGTTTTCTTCTGAACCATCTTTGTTTCCAATCGAGGTTTGATCTATTATGTGATACGATGTATTACATTTCAACAATTAATGAAGAGCAGAAACATTCCCATTTCTGTTCATTTTCGGAAAACTATGAGTAACAAATCCGGGGGATATGCTTTCTGGATCAGCGCAAGCTATTGCTCGATATCGGGCGAGTATCGAACTTCCGTTGCGAATCCATTTCGCACCGAAACAGTTTTCGGACTGAATTTCCAGGGTCGCGGCGGATCGAGCAGTTCATCGGTCATCGTGTCTTCGATCTCGATGACAATGTCCTTATCGATGTCATCGCCCGGATTAAATGAAACCACGACAATGTATGCCCCTGTGGCTTCCTCCATCTTCTGAAAGTAGGTGTCCTGAGGATTCATATCAAAAGGAACCACATACTCCGACCGTGGAACGCGCATCAGGAATGGCGAGTTCGTGGTTGGTTCGGTGGCAGCTTTGCCAGAGGTCGAACCCGGAATGGTAAGCCGGGCGCGCTCCGTCCAGCCAGGTGCGCCTTCCGCTCCGGAGCCATATAACAAGAGTCGAATCGCCGCCTTGTTATCGGCCAGCATTTCGCGGGTAGACGCATAACCAAGCGCGTTGGCCATCATTGACAGCGGCCACGTGTGCTCGACGCCCTCGGCTCGAGGTGTGTTAACCCGATCGATATCAAGTTCCCCACCGTCCTCCGGGACCTCGTAAGATTGTGTGATCGTACGTGGGAATCGATCCCCTTCCACGACCAATCTGAAGGTCTGCGCGGTGGTCGTGAACCTCAGTTCAAATTTGCCGCCTGTTCCGGAAAACGCAAACAGATCGGGGCGGCCGTCAAGCGAAACTCGCGCCCCCGTACGCGCCGCCTTGAGCGTGCCCTGCTCCTTGCTCAGCCTTTGGTACCAGGCGAAACCTCGTGAATCGGAATCCCAGACGCTGCCCTTGACGGCAAGCGTGACTTCTTTTGCCAGGAGCGGGCCTGCCAACGTAATAAGGAATGAACCAAAAATCACATTTGTTAAAATTCTTTTCACTTTTATACTCCCGTAGTTCAATAGGTCTACATCGACATGGGCTCTTCTCCCTTTTTCCCCTCCGGCATCCCCGAATTACGCAACCCTTTGAAAAATCGTTTTAACACGTCGGGTGTCCAGCGATAAAAGCAGCGTGCGCGTTCATCGGCAATCGATGCGCCCGGAAATATCCGCAGCACCTCTTTGGTTTCCGCTTTGGCTTCCTTGAGCATCCCTTTTTCAGAATAGAGAACGGCCAGGTGCCGGCGCACCGGTAAAAAGTAGGGTGCACGGGTCACCACGCGTTTCATCAGTTCAATCGCTTTATCATTATCACGTTGTAAGTAGTATGACTGACCCAGGTAAAACAGGTAGTAGTAAGGGTGATGTGGATTCAGTCGAATGGCGCGCTCGATATACTGTTTTCCTTCTTCTGGTTTGCCGGCCCAATTCAGAATATTACCCAGCTGAACATTCGCCTCGGCGTCATTTGGTCCGAGCTCTACACCCTTGCGAGCAGCAACAATGGCTTTGGCATGCTGGCGCGTGGCGAAATAGGCCCAGGCCAAGCGTGCCTGAGCCAGCGGCAAGTTCTCATCCAGCTCGACGGCGCGTTCCGCGTTCACCAGCGCCGCCTTGATAACTTTGGGATCGCGACTCATCGGCATGATGAAGCTGGAAAAATAAGTAAACGACTTCTCCGCGTAGGCGGCCGCGAATTCCGGGTCGAGCTTAATCGCCTTGTCGAAAAGCTTGCGCGCTTCTAAATGCGATCTTTTGGTGCCGCGCAAGAAAGTTCTTCCGCGCAGATACAGGTCGTAAGCCTCGATCACATCGGTAAGACGACTGGCGCCACGGTTCTTTTCATCCTCGGTCAAAATCACTTGCAGCGAATTAACCACAGTGCTGGTAATTTGGTCCTGTACCTTGAATACATCATCGAGCGTAAAATCATAACGCTCGGCCCACAGGTGACGATTGGTAGTTGCGTCGATGAGCTGCGCGTTGATACGGACATTGCCGGCTATTTTCTGGATTGAGCCTTCGAGCACATATCTCACTCCGAGTTCGCGTCCCACCTCCTTGATGTCGACCGCTTTTCCCTTGTAAACAAATACCGAGTTTGCTGCAATGACCAGCAGGTTTGAAAATTTGGATAAATCGGTAATGATGTCGTTAGTAACGCCGTCGCTGAAATACTCCTGGTTGGCATCCTCGCTCAACAGTTGAAACGGCAGTACCGCTATCGAAGGTTGCTCATCGGGGCCTGGATTTTCTGGTGTTGTCCAAGAGTGCCACCATACAAGCAGGATCGCGACGATAGCGATGACAACGACGGCCACTATTTTATGACGGGAACTTTGCGCGAGTTGTTTAGATGCCGAACCAGCCGGGTCGGGAGCCGGTAACTGTTCACCTGTTGTCAGGGTAACCGCATAGGCTCGTACCGGTTCTTCAAAACCTTTTACCGACTGTTCTCCGAGGTTTTCATACTTGAAAGGGAGGCGCTGTGGGACCGTCTCGTAGGCGGCACCATGGATGCATACGCCTCCCGAATCGGCCAGTTGCTCGAGTCGTTGCGCCAACACCACCCCCGCACCGGTAATCGTATGGTCCGCGATCACCACCTCGCCGAGACTGATACCGATGCGCATCTGAGGTCGCATGTCATCATCGAGGGAGGTATTAAATTCGGTATTTTCAGCCTGGAAGCATAGTGCGGCGGCTAGCGCATCCGAGGCGCGTTCAAACTCGGCAACCAGTGCATCCCCGCGTAATTCGTGCGCTGTTCCACCATAGGCTTTGATCGTTTCGGAGAAGCTATGAAAAGCGGTTTGAATCCGCTGGTGAGCCAGGGTCTCGTCCTTCTGAACAAGCGATGTCGAACCGACCACATCTGCATGGAGGATAACGGCTAGTTTCCGTGGCAGACGGTCCTTTACCATTGATAGCCCATTAGGAATCATAGTCAGAAGATATTATCACATTCCAACCTCTATTTTATTGGTTGTTAGAGTTTACCCATGAAGTGGCCCCAAGATAAGGACACAAGATAAGGGGACACAAAATCTATTCGAAATAACGGGAAATAACGGGGACTGGTCTAGTATTTAGTGTAGCCGGGTATGCTGCAGGTGACTTTAGATCCTGAATGCCACTGATGGGTCGACAGCTGAAATTGAGTGATTGCTTTCGGGAACGACAGCAATATCGGCTAAGCGGTCAATTAGTTCCAATAAAATCAGACGCCATATGTAAACTGAATACCAGCAACTACAACATAAAGTTGCCCCATATACGCCCCGGTTTAAATTCGATATTATATAACTAATTGATTTTATTAATAAAAATTGGTCGGGGCGAGAGGATTTGAACCTCCGACCACCTGCACCCCATACGCATCAATTGAAATTTCAGATCAGTTCAAAGCGCATCACTTAACCCTTATTTTTCCTTTAATTTCAAATATTTATAAGTTTTATTGATTAAAACTTGTTTCATTATATTTCATCCACTATCATTCTATATCACGCTATAAAGTTTACCCCAGGGTTTACCCGATATGACGCTCCGACCACCTGCCATGTTTACAGATGCCAAAATATAAGTTCAATTTTAGCGATAGTGCGCTTAAAAAGATAAAGCCTGAGTCCGGGCGCGTCGAATATGTTGATAGTAGCCGAAAAGGTTTAAGACTTCGGGTTACACCTAATGGAACAAAAACATTTATTTACCGGATTCAATCAGATCG
>CAZYYM010000120.1:0-9609 GCA_964651385.1 uncultured Gammaproteobacteria bacterium
ATTACCATTCTTCATCGTCTGATGGCTTATGCAGATCGACATGGCACTCGTAGCAGGGTACACCCTGTTTTTTCAGGCGGACATGCAGTTCGTCGATCCTGGTTTCACGATCAAATTCGTCGGGTAATTCATGCGCAATACCCTGGTGGCAATCGATACAGGTCATACCCCAGTCGCTATTCAACTGATGGACTCGGTTGGCCATACTCGATTGCTCGTTGTATGCCATCGAGTGATCGTCGTGGCAATTGCGACATTCTCTGGAATCGGTTTCAGCCATATTGGCCCAGACATGACTGGCTAACTGGAAACGCTTTGACTGAAATTTTTCTCGCGTGTTGATGCTGCCACGAAGCCAGTGGTAGAGTTCGTTTGTTGCGCTGATTTTACGCATCATCTTATGGCTCCAGTCCCGGGGCACGTGACAATCCGGGCAGGTCGCGCGTACCCCCGTTCGATTGAGATAATGTTTGCTTTTGCGATATTCCAGGTAAACATTCTGTTTCATTTCATGGCATGAAATACAAAATTCTTCTCTGTTGGTTAATTCGATGCTCCAGTTGAATCCTCCCCAGAGCACAATGCCGACGACAATAAAAAGCGGTATAGCAACCAATGGCGATCTGGATACGAAGAGGATAATCGACCTTTTCAATTGCAAAGTCCCTTATCCTCCTCGGGGTTCGACATTGCAGCTTACACATTTACTTTGGCCACATGGTCGCATAAAGATGCCGAATCGAAATTGATTTAGATCAAATACTCGATCAAAGAAGGCGGTCAAGACCGGGTCGAGTTTGAATTGACCGAAATCGAACCCTGGTCGATAGTGCCGACCTGCATTTACCTGGTAATAATCTCTGGCCCCATCATCAGGGTCGGCAGCCAGGTTGAAACAAATGGCACGTAGGTGACGATAATCAAAAACAGGAACATGATGGCCAGCCAGGGTGCGGCCGCCCGCACGACGTCGAGCATCGACATCCCCGCAACACCGGCGGTGACAAAAAGGTTGAGTCCGACCGGCGGTGTAATCATGCCGATTTCCATATTCACCACCATGATGATGCCCAGATGAATCGGATCGATGCCAAGTGCAATAGCAATTGGGAAAACCAGCGGCGCGACAATGATCAACAGGCCGGATGGCTCCATAAATTGCCCGCCGATTAATAACAACAGGTTTACCACGATTAAAAACATGATCGGTCCGAGACCGGCTGAAAGCATGGCCTCGGTAATCATTTGCGGAATGCGTTCTTCGGTGAGCACATGTTTTAGAATCAAGGCATTGGCGATGATAAACAATAACATGATGGTCAGTTTGCCTGCTTCGAACAGGCTGTGTTTGGTATCTTGATGCCAGAATATAGAAAGCCCGCGCCACAACAGCATGACGCCACCGGGACCTTTCTCCTTAAATGGCCCCATATCTTTGTAAATGAAATTGGCGATTAAAAAGGCGTATATGGCAGCCACTGCAGCGGCCTCGGTGGGCGTAAAAATACCACCGTAAATGCCACCGAGGATGATCACGATGAGCAGTAAACCCCAACTCGCATCGCGTGCGGCATCGACTATTTCTGTCCAGCCGGACCAGGGCTGAGCCGGTAGATTTTTATACCGAGCAACAATATAGATTGCCAGCATTAACATACCACCCGCAAGGAATCCGGGGATGACACCTGCCAGGAACATTCTGCCAACCGAGACATCGGTGGCCGCGGCATAAACCACCATGACAATCGATGGCGGGATGAGAATGCCCAGTGTGCCTGCGTTACAGATAACACCTGCTGCAAAATCTTTCGTATAGCCGACCTGCAGCATACCGGCGATGACAATACTGCCGATAGCCACCACCGTCGCAGGCGAAGAGCCGGATAAAGCGGCGAACATCATACAGGCGAATACAGAGGCCATTGCCAGTCCACCGCGAAACGAACCAACCACGGCAATCGCAAATCGAATGATCCGATGCGCCACTCCGCCAGTGGACATGAATACTGAAGCGAGTATGAAGAAAGGAATGGCGAGTAGGGTGTAATGGCCTTCAAATGCAGAGAACAGTGTTTGCGCCACTGATGCCAGCGACGCATCCGAGTGCATGAGCAAAAAAATGATACTGGACAGGCCGAGTGAAACGGCGATCGGAACGCCGATCAGCATGAAACCGACGACCATTAAAAAAAGAATAACAATAGCCATTACGCGTCTCCCCCTTTGTCACTGTGAGAGAGTTCGTCGAGCTCTTCTTCGACTTCATGACTGGCGATAATTTTATCGATATCGCCATTCAAGACACTCCAGCCGAGTTGCAGGAAGCGGAAAGTCAACAGAGCCATACCCAGAGGCAACGCCAGATAAGGAATTACCCGCGGAATTTTTTCATAACTTTCGCCTTCGTTAATCCAGTCGGCGAGAAACATAAACATTTCCGGCATGGGAATGTCTTCAGTTTCTAGCCAGGCCCGTTCAGTGGCAAATGGATACCAGTAGTTCCACGAGCCAATGAGTAACATCACGGAAAAAGCCAGGCAGGCCCCTACCGAAACAATGGCCATAAGTTTTCGTGTACCCGGCGATACCATATTGATGACTACATCGACGCCGATATGAATGTGTTTTTTTACTGCATAAGACGCACCCATGAGCACCAGCCAGGCGAATAGAAAAACGGTCAATTCCAGTGCCCATAATATATTTGAATTGAACAGGTAACGCGCAATGACATTGGCGAATGTGATCAGTGTCATCAATCCCAGACAGACGGCAATACTGGTTTCCTCGATATCATCGATGATTTGTCCGAGCCTCGAAGCGGGTTGGTGATGCATGGCCAGGTCCTCCGGAGGTGGTGAAGTTTTAGTCGGTATTATTTTTGTTAGCTACTGTCGCGGTCGTAGATCCGACCGCGACAGTATTTCTTACTTTACTGCATTTGGATTTAGAAGACCCGGGTTTACCTATTGGATTTCAGGGCTGCATTCATCAGATCTTTTCCGATATCTTTCTCGAATTTCTTCCATACCGGCTTCATTGCATCGACCCATGCCTGACGTTGATCAGCGCTGAGAGATCGGACTGTGCCGCCTGCCTTGATGATGTTTTCCTTGTTGGAGTTGTTGACGTTTGTGGATTCGGCGTTTCGAACCGCTGTGACTTCACGCAAAATACGGGCAAGTTGATCGCGTACGTCGCCTGGTAAGCCATCCCACCATTTGGTCGATGTGACCACCAGATAATCGATGATGCCGTGATTGGTTTCTGTCACGCCGTCCTGTACTTCGAAAAATTTCTTGCCGTAAATATTCGACCAGGTGTTTTCCTGCCCGTCGATAACCCTGGTTTGCAGGCCACCGTATACTTCTTTAAACGACATTTTTTGTGGGCTGGCGCCGAGTTGTTCGAATTGGGCAACCAGAACATCGGATGCCTGAACGCGGAACTTCAGACTTTTGGCGTCTGAAGGTTTAATCAGCGGCTTGTTGGCCGACATTTGCTTCATGCCGTTATGCCAGAATTCCAGGCCTTTCAGTCCACGACGATTCATTGCATTTTTAAGTTTTCCACCATCTTTCGAATTTTGGAAACGGTCAACAGCATTGATATCTTTAAAGACGAAAGGCAGGTCAAAGATACGAAATTTTTTGGTGAATTTTTCGAATTTTGACAATGAAGGTGCCGCCAGCTGAACGTCACCATTGAGCATGGCTTCGAGTACTTTCTTATCATCGTATAAGGTTGAATTGGGAAATACCTGCATGCATGCCTTGCCATTCATTTCCTCGTTTACCCGTTTTTCCAGTAGCGAAGCGGCGATGCCTTTGGGATGTTTGTCGGTGTTCGTAACATGACTGAACTTGATGACTATCTCGCCATCATCGCAATTGGCCAGCGCAGCACTACTTGCCACAGAGCCCAGGATTAACGCGCAACTCGCGGCCAGCATTTGGATTTTCATATTATTTCTCCTCGTTTGGTTTGCTTGAAAACTAAAACTGAGGTCTCTCGCCTCAGAGTACAAGGAACCAAGTGCAAGGACTGCGCCAGATTGTTTGTTCATGGCTAAAGATAAATTCTATCAAAGACTTATACAGACATGGTGAAAATCCAGAAACATTGCTTGTTACTGATTTCACCCATTTGCCATCCGGGTTTGGGTGGAAATTCACCCTTTTCTTGCCGTTAAAATTATACCTGGATAACCACATAATATTCTTTCGAGGCTATACTAGTAGTACCGCCAAAATTTCAATTACGATAACAAAGACAAAGTCCCGGATACCCGATGTAATGCACCTGGAAATAGATAGATTTATCCAGATAAGTGACAAATTATGCCAGCAATAATTTCCGTAGGGTCAGGTAAAGGCGGCGTCGGCAAAAGCGTGGTATCCACCAATTTAGGCTACCTGCTTGCCAGGTCAGGTTTGTCCGTGACAATGATCGATATGGATGCAGGGGGCGCCGACCTGCATATTTTGATGGGTTTATTTAAACCGTCCTGTAGCCTGACCGACTTTATCGAAAGGCAAGTCGATACGCTTGAGGGGGTTGCTCTGCGACTCGAAGGTTTTAACCGGATGCGAATGATTGTAGGCACGGGTGATTCGTTGCATACCGCGAACATGCCAGCGGCGACACGCGCGAAATTGTTACGCCATATTCGCCTGCTTGAAAGTGACGTGGTGATTATTGATGTTGGTGCAGGTACGCATTTTAATACGCTGGATTTCTTTCTTGCCGCCGACATTCATCTCTGTGTGACTACCGGCGATCCCACAGCGATCCTCGATCTCTATCGATTTATTAAATTGGCGGTCATTCGTAAAGCGCTGTCATCCTTCCTGTCGTATGACGATGTCAGCCAGGTTGTTCGCAAGAAAGATTTCAAAGATATTGATGAACTATTTTCAGTGGCCGCCGACTATGGTGAAGATAAGAAGCAGGCTATCTATGACGCGATAGAACAATTCAATCCCTGTATCCTGTTTAATCAGGTCGATCAGACGCCCAACGCCCGATTTAGCCGGTTACAGCATCTCCTGCAAACTTATCTCAAGGTTTCCAACCTGGAATTATTGGGAAAAATTCCCGAAGATCAGGCGGTACGGGAGTCGGTTAGAGCCTATCAACCGGTAACGAGTCTAACCCCGAAAGCTAATTCATCCCTGGCCTTTGAACAGATCAGTAATAAGCTATTAAAATTGATTCGGTTAACCCCTTTCTTTTCCCAGACGTAGATCTTTGGTCACAAAAGGGTCGGTGTAGATTTGATTCAATGCGGCGCCATTCGACAGGGCCTGTTTGCGTGATTCTTCTACCATTGATGGCGAACCACAGAGATAGATCAAACAGTCGGCCAGGTTTGGGTTGTCCATAAAGGCGATGTCTGATGCTTTACCCTGAAAAATGCCTTCAATTTCCCTATCGCCGGTAGACAAGGCGCAGGGGAAATATCGTATGTTGAGGCGCCCGCTGACCAGTTCACGCAGTTCATTATCAAGGTAGAGCCCCGTCGCATGGCTTTCGCCGTGATAGAAACTAATCGGCCCCTTATGCCCGTTTTCAATAGCCTCGCGCAATATGCCGATCAGGGGTGCGGCTCCGGTACCAGTGCCGATCATAAGAATTTCATTTTCGATGCTTTCAGACGTATAAAAACAATCACCAAAGGGGCCCTGGATATCCAGTGTATCGCCGGATTGCACCTGATCAAATAGCCAATTACTGACCACGCCATTGAGCATACGTTTGACCTGTAATTCGAGAAAATCATCCTGAGCGGGTAAGCTGGCCAGTGAATAGCTTCGTATATCTCCCACAGGCATGCGCAGATTAATAAACTGTCCAGCTCGATAATGCAGGTCGGTAGCAGCGCGCATCCTTATACGACAAACGTCACCTGACAGGTAGTCTTTAGCGACTACTATTGCCTGGCTAAATAGCCCAAATTCATCCGCATCGCTAATGCTGAGGTTTTCCGTCGGATTGCACTGGCAGGCGAGAAAATTGCCATGCGCCACTTCAGCGTCCTTGAGACCCACTGTCGAACCGGGAGTTAGTAATCCCTGTTGACAGCGCATCACACAAACATGACAAACCCCCGCCTTACAGGCATAAGGGATATCGATATTATGACGTAATAATGCGTCTAAAACCGACTCATCTGCTTCGGTTTCATAGTGATTGTGTTTATAGGTAATGACTGGCAATAAAATTATTTGGGGAAGTTAAGGATTTTTTGATGTGAATATTGCAGCACGCATTCGGCCTCGGACGATTTAACCAATACGGCTTTAAACATTTCATTAGCCGCTATCCACTCCTGTCTCAATGCATCGCTGACACCGGTCTCTTCAATGGCCTCGGAGAGTAACTGGCTACGAAGGTCAAAAAGTTCTTCGGTGATCATCATATATCCGTGTACTACATTCGGGGCCTGACCGGCATAGCACTTGGGACCACCCATTAACTGAATCATATAATCATTTTGCTGTGCTTCTATGAGATGTTGAGGTTGATGTTCAAAATACTTTCCGATCCAGGGGTGTGCATAAATTTTGTCATAAAATTTTTTATGTACCTTTTCAATCGTAGGTCTTCCACCGAGGCGGTCGTGTAAAGTTTGGTCTATAGCCATGTCTATGCCTATCTCATCAAGTCGTTGTCATTTGTTATGACTACCGTCACAAAAAGGCGGAGTCCTGGTTTGCTTACAGCAGCACAACGCAGCGTTGCGAGTCTCTTCCGCGACGAAAATTACCGGTTTTATATCCGTTGCGGAATGGCTTCCATCGCAAAATGGTTGGGACTTACTGAGCCCGCAGGCACACCACATATAGGTATTGTCCTGCTCAATATCTGCAAAAATTGGCGCGTCGGCTGCTCTTTTTGGTTCAGTCATGTTGTAGGTTCCTCAAGATTTTCGGGTCGATAAATGGCGTTTAAATAAATTGCTTGAATTCGACGGGCCGATTGAAGGCGTTAATCATTTGCGGAATTTGCTGAAGCGGGCTGATATTTTTTACACCACCACGCTCGATTGCCACCGCGGGCATGCCAAAAATCACGCAGCTATCTTCATCCTGTGCTACGGTAAATGCACCTGCATCAAACATCTCTTTCATGCCATTGGCGCCATCATCGCCCATGCCGGTCATGATTATTCCCAACGTCTGCTTCGCTGCGGTTTGTGATACGGATCGAAATAGTACATCCACCGAGGGTCGATGCCGGCTTACCAGTGGACCCTCTTTTATGTTGACATATAGCTTGCCGGCGCGGTTTCCGACAATCATATGTTTGCCGCCAGGGGCAACCAGTACTCGACCGGTTTCCACCATGTCGCCGTCTTCGGCCTGCTTGACATGAACCTGAGCAATGCTATCGAGCCTTCTTGAAAAAGATTCGGTAAATGCCTCCGGCATGTGCTGAACGATTACCACTCCCGGGGTATCAATGCTTAGTGATGAAAGTACGTATTCGAGTGCCTGGGTACCGCCTGTTGAAGCACCGATCGCAATTAACTTGCTGGACGGTGCTGATTGCACTGTTGCTGTCTTCGGCAAGATGGCATCGGCGGATAATTTTTTCTGCACATTTAATTTCGGTTGAATTTTTGGTATAGCAGGCATCAACCTGTCGAGGCGGGCTTTTGAAGCTGCGCGTATTGCGTCCGCAATCTGTTTTTTCTGATCAGTCAGCTCTTGTTTTAAATTGGATGTAGGTTTGCCAACTATCTCCACTGCACCCAGATGTAGTGCCTTGACGCTGGTTTCGGAAGATTTTTGCGTTAATGTTGAGCACATTACAACGGGTATTGGATTTTCTTTCATCAATTTTTTGAGGAAAGTCAAACCATCCATTCTCGGCATTTCTACATCGAGAGTGATGACATCAGGCTTTATTTTTGCAAGTTTCTGCATCGCAAAAATGGGATCCTGCGCCGTATCAACGACCTCCATGCCATGCGTCTCGTTGATAATATTACCGAGTACCTGCCGCACCACGGCGGAATCATCTATGACCAATACCTTGATAGTGCTCATGCTTATCGTCCTAATTGATGCCGCTTTGTGAAGCCATCGCGACCTCGTTATTGTTCGAGCTATATTTCACCCATACGTCACCACTGGCTATATCCATGACGATGCGCCTGTGTCCCTGTTCGCCAACATGCACGACATGGATACTGACGTTTCTATCCATGAGCAGTTGCATTGCTTTGGCCGAATTTTTCTCACCGATTAACGCATCACTTTTGTTTGACCTGTTTCCAAACATATTCGCGCCGCCAAATATTTTTGCCTGGTATTGTGGGTACAGGGTCTGATGCAGTTTGAGCGCCTGATCAAAGAGGCGCATGGCTTCGTCGCCGTATCGGCCATCGGGGTCGGAAGGCGGTAACTCACTTTTGGGTCTAAACGGCAATACGAAATGACACATGCCACCAATATGTAATACGGGATGCCATAGGCAAATTGCGATACAGGAACCGAGCACGGTATGCACGTGTGTACCGGGTTCGCCGAAAATAAAGTCACCCGGGTGAAGAAATACTTTTCTGATACCGTGATTCATGCCGCTTTATTCACAAATCCTCAAATAGTGAAAGAAAATCATTTGGATGATCGTTTCTGATAGGTGGTTGGTGCTATCAGTGTCAGTGGTAAATCCATACCTTTGAGAGACTCTGAGTGGCCAATATACAAGATTCCATTGGGTCGCAGCTTTGTTGCCAGGCTGCGAATAATTTTTTCTTTGGTTGGATTGTCAAAATAAATCAATACATTACGAAGAAAGATGACATCGAACAGTCCAACTTCCGGTAGTGGTTTTGTTAAATTTATTTCTTCGAATCGCGTTCTGCTACGCAGATCTTTATGGATCAGTAAAAAGCCATCGTATTCCCCGGTTCCCTTGAGGCAATAGTGCTTAAGATAGGCATCGGGGATCGCATCGATACGGTGCGCCTGATAAAGCCCCTTGTTGGCCTTGTCAATAATCCGGCGACTGATATCCGAGCCGAATACTTCCCACTGCACGCGTTTGCCGAAAAAATCGTCCAGCACCATAGCGATACTGTAGGCCTCCTCGCCACTTGAACTGGCGGCACTCCAGACCCGGAATAACCGGTCTTTCGGGTGTTGTTGCAGGACGTTGGTTTTTAGCGTTTCAAAATGTCCTGCTTCACGGAAAAAGTAGGTTTCGTTGGTTGTCAGCAAGTCAATCGCCATCTGTCGTTCATTGCCACGGCTTTTGTCTTTGATCAAGTCTGCGTATTGGTCGAAACTGCTCAGTTTGTGAAACTTCAGGCGCTTGTTCAAACGTGAACTGACCAGCTGCTGTTTGGCGCCACCCAGGTCTATTCCGGCTTCCCGGTAAATGAAGTCACGAAAAAATTGATAAGCATCCTGTGTGACGACCTGTTGCCGGAACTGGTTAGTTGCTGCCTGATTGATCATCTTAATTAAGCGTTGCTGACCGATGGAATATTCAATTCATCGGTAACACCGACCACAGCCGATAGCTCTTCAATGGAGAGGACGTGGTTGACGTCGAGCAGGACCATCAGCTTATCGTCAATTTTCCCCATGCCCTGGA
>CAZYYM010000121.1:0-9605 GCA_964651385.1 uncultured Gammaproteobacteria bacterium
GCCAACCAGGCAAGACAAAGACTGGTCGTCGGGTGCCCCCCCGTACCGAAAGCCAGGCCGGGATCGAGGCAGATATTAACCGCGTTCGGGTCGGGTGCTTTATGCCAGCTGGGAACAATCCAGAGTTTGTCACTGCACTGAATGGGGTAGTAGTGATCTCGGTAAGCCTGTACCCAGTCCTGGTTTTTGAGTTCACTTTGTCGGACACTGCCAGTCAAATGTTCAGGCAGTCGCTCGACTAATTGATGATAGAGGATTTCAGGACTGCAGCTACCGTCGAACATCCCGGTCACGATAGATTCCTGCCAGACCGGGGCGTGTCCGGGCAGGGGCTCATACAGGGGTTCATTTTTGGCATCTGTCAGGTTGATACTGAGCGCGCCGAGATCGAGCAGCAGTTCTTCTATCTGATCGAGTTCGGCAGCTTTACACTCGATACTGAATTGCCACCAGGCCATACTATTGTTGTCTAGTCCAGACCCAGTTTTTTTTCCAGGTAGTGGATATTAGCCCCACCTTTGATGAAATATTCATCCCTGAGAATATCCTTTTGCAAATTGATATTGGTTTTAATGCCTTCGATAACTATTTCAGACAATGCTCCGGTCATTCTGGCAATTGCCGACTCTCGACTGCTGCCGTAAGCAATGAGTTTTCCGATCATCGAATCGTAATAGGGTGGTACGCTGTAGCCATTATAAATATGCGAATCCATGCGTATACCGGGCCCACCAGGTGCGTGATAAAGCGTAATTTTGCCTGGTGACGGCAGAAATGTTCGCGAATCTTCGGCATTGATACGACATTCGATAGCATGGCCATGAAATTCTATATCGGATTGCTGGTAACGCAACGGATTACCCGACGCAACCGATATCTGTTCCTTAATAATATCGACCCAGGTAATCATCTCGGTGACCGGATGTTCAACTTGAACCCGGGTATTCATTTCAATGAAATAAAACTCGCCGTTTTCGTATAAAAATTCGAATGTGCCTGCACCTTCGTAATCCATTTTTATACAGGCATGGGCACAGCGTTCGCCAATCATAGCGCGCTGTTCCGGGGTGATGCCGGGTGCCGGGGCTTCTTCGACCACTTTTTGGTGGCGGCGTTGCATCGAGCAGTCGCGTTCGCCGAGATGAATGGCATTGCCATGCGAGTCGGCAAGTACCTGAATTTCGATGTGACGCGGTGAGCCGAGGAATTTTTCCATGTAAACTATATCGTTATTAAACGCAGCGGCAGCCTCCGAACGGGTGAGCTGAATTGATTCGACTAATTCATCTGCTGAATGAACCACCCGCATTCCGCGACCGCCACCACCTCCGGCCGCCTTGATGATTACCGGGTAGCCGATAATTTCGCCAAATTCAAGGTTTCTTTTTTTGTCATCGTCGAGTGGTCCGTCGGACCCGGGCACTGTCGGAACACCGGCTTCCTTCATGGTTTTGATCGCCGCCACTTTGTCACCCATGGTACGAATAGAAGCGGCCCTTGGGCCGATAAATTTAAATCCGCTGGAATCGACCTGTTCCGCGAATTCTGCATTTTCGGATAAGAATCCGTAACCCGGATGAATGGCGTCAGCATTGGTTAATTCGGCCGCACAAATCAAAGCGGGGATATTCAGGTAACTATCTATCGACGATGGCGGGCCGATACATACCGACTCATCGGCCAACCTGACGTGTTTTAAATCACGGTCGACCGTGGAGTGGACAGCGACCGTTTTAATGCTCATTTCGCGACAGGCGCGTAAAATTCGAAGTGCGATTTCTCCGCGGTTGGCGATAACTATTTTTCCTAGCATGTCTGAATACTACTCGATGATGAATAAAACCTGATCGAACTCGACCGGGCTGCCGTTGTCGACCATTATGGCGGTTACCGTGCCTGATTTATCGGCTTCGATCTGATTCATCATCTTCATCGCTTCAATAATGCATAAAGTATCACCGGTATTAACTTTCCGCCCTTCGGTGACAAAAGGTTCCGAGGTCGGTGAAGCGGAAGCATAGTAAGTGCCTACCATTGGTGACTTTATCTGGTGCCCATTGGCGACTTGAGTTGGTGCTTCTGCCGAATTGGTCGCTACCACAGGCGCCGCTAGCGGGACGGCAGGTGTTGTTGCGGCTACAACGCTTTGTACGAGGGTTGACTGACGGCTGATGCGGACAGATTCTTCACCTTCGTGAATTTCCAGTTCGGCGATACCGGATTCTTCCAGTAGCTCGATGAGTTTTTTTACTTTACGTATATCCATTCTGCTATTTCTCTTTCGTATTGGATGGTTTACATTGATCAATGGCAGCACCAAGTGCCATAAAGTAGCTTTTTTTACCGAAGCCGCAGATAACACCCCGGGCAATGTCGGACAGATAAGAGTGCTTTCGAAACCCTTCACGTGCGTGAACATTTGAAAGATGGACTTCGATAAAAGGAATGTTCGTAGCCAGGAACGCATCACGTATCGCGATGCTGGTATGCGTGTAAGCGGCAGGATTAATCAAAATGAAATCAACTTTATCAATAGCGGCCTTTTGAATGGTACTAACGATTACGCCTTCAGCATTTGATTGAAAAGTATTAATCTCAAGCTGATTTTGCTGCCCAATTTCGAGTAGTGATTGATTGATCGATTCCAGCGTATCGGCGCCGTATACTTCCGGTTCACGTGTCCCCAGCAAATTCAGGTTCGGACCATGAATGACCAGTATTTTCGTCATGTTAACCTGTGCTATCGGCGAGAACCGATGAATTATCGTGTTGGATGCGAATTTTCACATAGTGGCAAGATAGAGTCCAGTTATAGTGCGTTTTTTACTAGATTGCCGAAGTTAACGACAATCTATTTTGGGACTGCACTTGTTTTACAGCAGTTCGTTGATTTTCTGGCGTAGTTGCTGTGGCGTGATTTCACCGGTATGCGAGTAGGCTAGATTTCTTTGTCGATTGATGATGGCAGTATGAGGCAGACTGCCGCTCGGGTTATTAAATGCCGCGTTATACATCGGTATGTCCGACCCTGCGATGAAAGAGGGGTAGTTCATTTTGTGGTCAGCCGAGAAGCTTTGAACGTTCTCCAAACTGTCGAGAGCCAGTCCAATCACCTGCACTCTTTGTGGGTACTGTTTTTGTATTTCAACCAGTGCCGGTATTTCACGTCGACAGGGTGCACACCAGGGTGCCCAGAAATTGACAATCAATACCGGTTGTTTCCAGTCGCGGAGTACTTTTTTCTGATTATGCAGGTCGGTAAAAGGGATGGCCGACAGGGGAGATGCGCTTTTTTCTGAAACCGTAGTCTCGATTGGCTGTCGGCTTGTTAGCTGATACAAGCCAAGACCGACAATCATCGAAACGCTTGCAACCATGAGCAGTATCGTAGTATTTCGATTCATTCTAGATCAAAGATGGGCTAACTAAAAAGTCCCAAGTATATGCGCGGCGAAATCCTCACCTGACATCTCGCCAACAACGCGCCTGTGTTTAATTTCATGTCCCTGTTTGTCAAAAAATAAGATAGCAGGTGGACCGTAAATGCCGAGTGAGCTCATGAACTGGGTATCGACAGCATCGTTGTCGGTGACGTCGGTTTGCAAGGTACTAACTTGAGACAATGCCTTAACGACTTCAGGGTGGGTAAATGCGTAGCGTTCCATTTCCTTGCAGGAGATGCACCAGTCTGCGTAAAAGTCGAGCATGCTGGCCCGTTGTTGTTTTACCGATTCCGCCAATGCTAATTGAAGCCCCTGTTCGCCTTTGATCTGCCGAAACTGGACCCGATCACTTTCAACTGTTGTGCCTGTAGACGTGGTGGTGTTTTTGGCGATGCCACTCAGAGGTTGCAACAAATCGTCGCTGTCGGATGCGGTGCCGATCAGGTAGGCAGCGCCATACAGTAATAAAATGATTCCAGCACCTTTAAATAGTTTGCGCCATCCACTCGCAGCTTCGGGTAAGGTTTCCAGTGCGCCCATGTAAATAGCGGTGGTGATCATCAGAGCTGCGATCAAACCCATGGTGACCGGCACGGGGACGACGCGTTCGAGTATCCAGATGGCAAGACCTAATAAGGCTACGCCAAAAAAGGATTTGACCGCGTCCATCCAGGCACCAGCCCGCGGCAGCAGCCTGCCCGCCGAAGTACCTATGGCGAGCAAGGGCGTACCCATGCCGAGACCGAGCGCAAACAGCGCCAGCCCGCCGAGTTGCCAGTTCTGAGTTTGCGAGATAAAAATCAGCGCACCGACCAGAGGTGCGGTGATGCAAGGACCCACAATAATGGCCGAAAAGAGCCCCATCAATCCGACACCAACCAGGGTGCCGCCCTGCTGGTTATTGCTGATTGCGGTGAGACGACTCTGGATTGCTGTGGGCATTTGAATATCGTAGAATCCGAACATTGAAAGCGCCAGCAGTACGAATATACCTGCAAATATACCGAGTATAAGCGGGTCCTGGAACCACACTTGAATATTAAATTCGGCACCGTAATAGCCTACGATAGCGCCGGCAATCGCGTAGGTAACCGCCATCGACAGTACGTAAACCAGCGACAGTGAAAAAGCTTTCCGGGTGGATATATTGTCACCCTGACCGGCAATAATACTCGACAGTATCGGGATCATTGGGAAAACACAGGGTGTGAAAGTCAGACCGACACCCGCGATAAAAAACAGCAGAATACTCCATAGACTCGCATCTTTGAGTAGGTTCGCGAATTTATCCTGCTCGGTTTGGCTTAGAGCAGCCGTTGTTGGAGCTATAGACTCAGACAGCGGTGACGCTACTGTTGCGATGCTGTTTAATTCTGCATCAAGCTGGTCGGAAATGAATATTTCTCCGTTACCTGCGACTTTCAGATATTTGGTTATCGGCGGGTAACAGATACGATCCTCGACACAACCCTGGTACTGATAGGACAGGCTGAAGCTTTCGCTTGCATTGGCTTCCGAAATGATCGGGATCGATACTTTTAACTGGTTGTGAAACACCTCTGTCTCACCGAGAAATTCGTCATTTTTCTGTTCACCTCGCGGCAATGCGATGGCGCCGACGCTGTGGCCGGCGCCTTCAACCAGTCGGATTGCGATTTTATCGCGATAGAGATAAGTGTTGTCAGCAATCCCGATATTCGATTGAATAATGTTATTCTGGTCGAGTTTTGCGGAGAGTATGTATGCTTCATCAGGGTGGGGAATTTCATCGACATCGTCCAGGCCGATTTCTTCACCAAGGCTTTGTAAGGTATCCAGAGCATTACTACTGCTGCCTGATACGGTGCTTTGGTTGGCGCCGGTAGCTTCAGCCAGCAAGGCCTGTAATTCAGTTGTTTTTTCGGCTTCGACCGGGTCCGGTGATGGAATAAAGGCTATCGGCAGAATCCGCGCAGATGATGTGGTATCCACCATTAATGTCTGTTGTAGCGGCGGATAGCAGATACCTATATCGGCACAACCCTGGCCGCTACTGCGGACTTTCAAAACAGCCGGTGTGGCGGCATTTTTGATAATCGGTAGCGCGATTCGAACGGAGTCTCGATAGACTTCCATATCGCCGAAAAACTCATCGTGCTTGACTTTGCCGTCGGGAATAATTGCGGTATCGAATCGTGCCCCATCGGTTTCAATTTGGAAGTCAAATCGATGACGATACATATAATAGCCGTCAGCAATCTGGTATTCAGCGATAAGCCGATTGTTCTCCATCCGGGCGCTTAGCGCGAAGGCCTTTTCCGGAGGCAGTAAGTCACTGTCCTGTGCCAATACCGTATTGATGGTAAACAGGCAGGTAGCGGTTACCAGGTATAATAGAATTCGATTAAATTGATTCATCTTTAACTTTTGTCTAGCCAACAAAACGATAGAGTCACACTTTCGCAAAATGTTTGCACAAATAACCCGAAATTTCACTATCCAATAGTGGCATATCAGTCATCAGGTCTTTAAACAATGGTATGCTGATCATATATAGCTGTTATTAACATATTATTAAGGCCGATAAACTGTGAAATAGGTCTCAGCTCAATACCGGCGTACAATTAAGTCATGAGGTCACCATGTTCCCAGTTTTAACACTCATATTTCTTGTTGTTCCAGTGGTGGAAATATTCCTGCTGATTCAGGTCGGGCAGGTGATTGGCGCCTGGTGGACAATTTTGCTGGTAGTTCTAACCGCCATTATTGGAGTGCGTCTGTTAAAGATACAGGGGATTTCGACTTTGATGCGCGCTCAGGAGAAATTGCAATCAGGTAATATGCCGGCGCAGGAAATGCTTGAGGGTGTCGGTCTAATTGTCGCTGGAACATTCCTGTTAACACCGGGTTTTTTCACCGATGCGGTCGGTTTTTGCCTGCTAATCCCACCAATCCGGAACTGGCTGGTTTATAAAGTGATATCCAGAATGAAGATTTCGGGTCAAATTGTGGGAGCCCCTGGTTCGGTTGGGCCGCATTCCCCGCATGATCCCGATGTCATCGATGGAGTAAGCTACAAACGCGAAGATTAGTCTTTAATTTTAACTGAATTTCTCCTGGATTGGCTTGAATCTCCATTTTTCTCCCCCATATCGCTTGACTACTAGAATCTGCTGAATACCATTAGCACTCACGTGATGCGAGTGCTAATTCGCAGCAAATAGAAATGCTCCCCGGGTGGGTAGCAGGTAACTTTAACGACAATTATTTTGGAGAATAGCAACAATGAATATTCGTCCCTTGCATGATCGTGTGATCGTCAGGCGTATGGAAGAAGAACGGACTACCGCTGGTGGTATCGTGATTCCTGATTCAGCCACCGAAAAGCCAAGCACCGGAGAGATCCTTGCGGTTGGTAATGGTAAAATCACTGATTCTGGTGATGTAAGAGCCCTGGAAGTAAAGGTTGGCAATACGGTTTACTTCGGCAAGTACTCGGGTACTGAAATTAAGGTTGACGGTGAAGAACTGTTAATCATGCGCGAAGATGACATCATCGCGATTGTTGAATAATTCAAATTAGAGGTTAATTCCCAATGAGTGCAAAAGACGTAAAATTTGGTGATGATGCGCGTTCGCGTATGGTCAATGGCGTTAACATTCTGGCTAACGCTGTAAAAGTAACACTGGGCCCTAAGGGCCGTAACGTTGTTCTTGATAAGAGCTTTGGTGCTCCGACTGTGACTAAAGACGGTGTTTCGGTAGCTAAGGAAATCGAACTGGAAGACAAGTTCGAGAATATGGGTGCACAGATGGTTAAAGAGGTTTCTTCCCAGACTTCTGACATCGCCGGTGATGGTACTACCACGGCGACTGTTCTGGCACAGGCCATCGTTCGTGAAGGCATGAAGGCGGTTGCCGCCGGTATGAATCCGATGGATCTTAAGCGTGGCATCGATAAAGCAGTAGCTGGTGCGGTTGATCATCTTCAGACTATCTCTACTCCTTGTGCAGATACTAAAGCTATCGCGCAGGTTGGTACTATTTCTGCGAATGCTGATACCAGTGTTGGCAGCATTATCGCTGAAGCCATGGAAAAAGTCGGAAAAGAAGGCGTAATCACCGTTGAAGAAGGTTCATCTTTCGATAATGAACTCGACGTTGTTGAAGGTATGCAGTTCGACCGTGGTTACCTGTCACCATACTTTGTAAACGATCAATCGACCATGACTGCAGAACTCGAAGAACCAATGATTCTGCTGTTTGACAAAAAAATCTCAAACATCCGTGAATTGCTGCCGATCCTTGAGGGTGTTGCTAAATCCAGCAAACCTTTACTAATCATCGCCGAAGATATCGAAGGCGAAGCACTGGCAACTCTGGTGGTTAACAGTATGCGCGGTATCGTCAAGGTTTGTGCGGTTAAAGCACCTGGGTTCGGCGATCGTCGTAAAGCCATGTTGCAAGACATCGCCATTCTGACTGGTGGTCAGGTGATTTCTGAGGAAGTCGGTTTAAGCCTTGAGAAGACGACTCTGGAAGATCTCGGTTCTGCCAAGAAAGTTTCTATCAGCAAAGAAAACACGACTATCGTTGACGGTGCTGGTGCTGCCGAGGATATCCAGGGCCGTATCACTCAAATCAAAGCTCAAATGGTTGAATCGACTTCAGAATACGACACCGAAAAAATGCAGGAGCGTCTGGCTAAAATCGCCGGTGGTGTTGCTGTCATCAAAGTTGGTGCCGCGACTGAAATTGAAATGAAAGAAAAGAAAGCCCGTGTTGAAGATGCGCTACATTCCACTCGAGCCGCGGTTGAAGAAGGTGTTGTCGCTGGTGGTGGCGTTGCTCTGATTCGTGCTCGTGCAGCTATCGAAAGTCTGAAAGGCGACAACCACGACCAGGATATCGGAGTTGATATTGCCCGCCGCGCTCTGGAAGAGCCGCTGCGTCAAATCGTATCAAACGCCGGTGACGAGGCTTCTGTTGTTACCAATAACGTTGAAGGGGGCGAAGATAATTACGGTTATAATGCTGCTTCCGGCGAATACGGTAACATGATCGAAATGGGTATTCTTGACCCAACTAAGGTGACTCGTTCTGCGCTACAAAATGCAGCTTCGGTTGCGGGTCTATTGATCACTACGGAAGCAATGATTGCCGATGCACCGAAGGAAGCTGCACCAGCTATGCCTGATATGGGTGGCATGGGTGGTGGTATGGGTGGCATGGGCGGCATGATGTAATTTCTGCCTGCTGCGCTCGGATCTACTGCGTTGGGATTCTACTCGAGACGCTCACATATGAAACATATGCTGCGCGCCATCTCGCCGAATCCCGCCTTGTAGCTCCTTCGCTCGCGACGCCAGAAACACTTTGGTGTCGAAGAAGTACCTTAAAAGCCTCGCTCTTTGAGCGGGGCTTTTTTATTGCAGGTTGGTTATTTCAACAATATCCTGTTCGGTAATAGGTCCCTCAAAACGGTGCTGAAATTTACCGCTGCTATCAATAAGAAAGGTTGTTGGAAGTACCTTGACATGACCAAATCCGGTTTTCGGATCCTGACCATAGCCAAGAATGGGATAACTGACCCTCAACTTTTCGACAAACGACTTAATCGTTTCTATATTGGTATCTTCAAAGGTAACGCCCCAGACTTCTGCGGAATCCCTGTGGTTTTGATAGAAACTCTCCAGTTCCGGCATTTCTTTAATACAGGGGGGGCACCAGGTGGCCCAGAAATTCATGACCAGCCATTTGCCTTTGAGGTCACTGACCCGGTGGGTTTTGCCTTGTAGATCCCTGAGACTATAGTCTGAAGCCAGGCTGGAACCAATGGTTAACAGGGAAACGGCGGCAAATAATACAAGAAGTTTTAAATTTTCAGGCATATTGTAATGGTTTTTAATACATACCCAGCTTGGACAAAGTTAAATCGTATACGTTTAATATGGATTGGCCAATAACAGAGTGGCTATAAAAGGAGAAAATATCTAACTTCCGTTCAAATTTCGTACACTGGTACGAAAAAAGCAACCAACGCCGTAAATGAAGACTGACAAACTGCGATACTACTGCCCTACATCTTTCCAATTAAAAACATGTTTTCATGGAAGGAATAAATGAATTTAACCCATCTTTAACACTGCACCCACGATTTTAGCGAGTTTTCATCTGTAACCC
>CAZYYM010000122.1:0-9488 GCA_964651385.1 uncultured Gammaproteobacteria bacterium
TAGCATAGGCACTCAGCTGGCGGCAATATCCGCACAGAACCTGTCAGTCAGCTCAAACGGCAATATTACCAACACTACGACCTCACAAATCCAGGTAACCGGCAGCACGGTCCTGGCGGCTAATGGCGCCGACATAACCCTTGATGGCGGCAGTCATATCTTTACCAGCATCGCCGTTAGCGATACTAATAACCTGACCCTTGCCGATAGCAATACCAATGGATTGAGCATTGCAGCGGTCACGGTTACCGGCAATGCGAGCCTGTCTTCTACCGGTAATTTAAGTACCAGACTGGTGTCCGCCGGTGGCGATGTTAGTCTTATAACCGCCGGGGCTGTGATTGATAGTAATGGTAATACTAATAATATATCGGCATCGAAACTGAATATCGCCTCGGTATCGGGCATTGGCAATGGCGATGCCATAGAAACCCGGATTGAAACCCTGGATGCGGTTAACGGTGGCAGCGGTAAAATAAATTTTATCCAGGCTGGCGTCATCAATTTAAATGCGTTGCGAAATACCGGCAACAATGGTGATATTACATTTAGCTCGAATGGCAACATTAATTTCAATCCAGGCAGTTCGGTCGCTGCTCTTGGTTCGGGTGATCTGGTCATGCGGACGTCTACCGGTAGTTTCCTGGGTTTGGGTAACGCTGATATCAATAATGTCGACATTACGGCTCAAAATGCGACATTTATTGGGCTGGCTGGAACTTTTGGCAGCTTTAAACGCAGTTTAACGTTAAATGTCCCTGGTGATGTGGTGATTCAAACACGGGGTTCTTTCGATCCCCAATTTGTCGCACCTGGTCCGAATAGCGTCACATCGACGGGTATCGATTTTACCGTACTCGGCACCGTTAACGCGGTCGCCGGCGAACAGCTGGTCGAAATTGAATCGCTGAGTGAAGTTGATCCAGCTATATTCACGGCACTGCGTAATTACAATCAGGATGAAATCGCAATTCGCATGCCCCGCGATCAACGCTACGATGATGAACTGGAAGCCAATCAGGCAACCCAGTAAAATCGACTTGATCTATCAACAGCTCATTTTTGCCTTGAAGCTTTGCTTCGAAGTGTAATACATAGCTAATTATGCCTAGGCTATTGCTCCATACCGATTGCCGGTTTCTGACCAGGTTTCTTGTATCGGGTTTGATAATCTGCCTGTCAAGTAGTGCTCGGGCCGGTTTTTTCGAAATGCCGGAAATCACCGAGCTACCCCAGCTTGAGAGAAAGTCTCTGCTCAAAGATCTGGATATTCCGGGCGTGCGTGATCGCGACCCTGACCCCGAATCCGGACCGCGCTTGAATATTACAAAATTTAAACTGGAAGGTATTGTCGAATATCCAGATCTGGGAATTAGTAAAGCGGATGTCGAGAGTTTAATCGAAAATATTCGATACGATTTGATGGATGAGTTTAAAGTCCAGGAATCGGGATTTACCGAATCAGAAATCGAAGAAATTTCAAATCTACTGGTTGAAATCGAAGATGAAACATTAGACCGCCACGTCACCGAACTGGAGGTGCAAAAGCTGGTCTGGTTGGTGAGAGAGCAGCGGTCGAAGCGCGGTGTTACACTTGGCCAGATAGAAACAGTGGCAGACCGGATAACCCAGTTCTATCGTCAACGTGGGTTTATTCTGGCCAAGGCCTATATTCCGCAGCAACAAGTCCGAGATGGTGTCGTTACTTTAACGCTGTTACTGGGTAATCTGGGTCAGGTCGAAGTACAGGGTAATGAATTATATGAAGAGGATCTACTGTCATCGGTTTTCGATGAGTGGTATAGCAAGCCGGTATCCAGCCAGGTCATCGAAGAAAACCTGTATTTAATTAATGATTATCCAGGGGTGGTCAGTACCGGTTTTTTTGAGCCGGGTGACCAGGTTGGTGATACCCGGCTTAATATCAATGTACAAAATGAGCGGCCTTATGAATTTAATATGCGACTGGATAATCATGGTTCAGGCCAAACGGGTGAGTATCGGTTATATGGTGAGGCTAAACTCAATAATTTACTCGGTCTTGCCGATCAACTACATTTCGCAGCACTTTACAGCTTCGAACCAGATAATACCGATTATTTACAATTACGATACTCAACACGAGTGTTAAGCCCCCGCCTCGATATTGGCGCCGGTGTATCCAGTAATGATTTTGTACTTGGGCCCGGTAATTCAGAATCGATTAATAATCTCAAACTAACGGGCTCTACCGAACAGACCGATGTAACCGCGACTTATCGGTTTAAACGCAGTCGTACCAATAGCCTGTACGGTATTATGAAATTTGAAAAAATCGAATCAAAGCTCAGACTTGGCGCATTTCCTGACCTGGGTGATGCGGGACTAGACGATATCGTCAATAACAGCACAATTACTTTCTCTTACGATTTGCTTGATGAAACAAACTCCATTCTACACCAGGGAGATTTCAGTCTGTTGTTGGGTAGTTTTGATAAAGGCGTAGAGATAGGTCAGGATGTCAATTATTCGATTTTTAGGGCCAATTACAGTTTGCTGACATTTTGGCAGCCTGACTTCCTCGATACCCGGACGCGGATCGTCTATCGTGCATCTGTGCAATTATCAGGGTCGGCATTGTCGTCAATCAACCAGTATTCATTAGCAGGGCCGACAAAAGTCAGGGCTTATGAAATTAATCAATTTTCTGCTGATAATGCCATTTACACCGGGGTCGACTGGGTATTCGATGCACCCGATATATTCAACTGGGAAATCGGTGATACTAATTTCAGGAATATTGCGCAGCCGTTTTTATTTCTCGAAGCATCCTGGGGAGAAACAAAATCTCTGGTCGATCAAGTTGACGATGTAACAGGGCAATTACTGGGTGCCGGTATCGGGCTGCAGTTTTCTTATCTAAACGTGTTACATGGCAATTTTCAACTCGCCTTTCCATTGGCTGAAGACTTTAGTTCAGCGGATATCGAAGTTTCGAATAGCGATGTCAAAGTAGTGCTGGATGTTCAGTATAGTTTTAGGTGAAGTCGTAGTTAAAACCAGAAAATGAAAACAACTATTCGCGTTGTTTAAGTATATATAATCGATTATTATTCACTGACATTAATAATATAAAGGAAGCTTCGATGGCAATTTATTTAGAGTATCAGGGTATAAAGGGAAATGTCACCGCTGATGGTTATAAAGACCATATAGCGGTACATTCGGTACAATTCGGTGTTGGACGTGGTATCTCTATGGAACCGGGTAATTTATCGAATCGGGAATCGACACGTCCCAGTCTCAGTGAAATCACAATATCGAAGACCGCGGATAATTCGGTGACGGCTATTTTCAAGGAAGCTGTTACCGGTAGTGCCGGGAAAAAGGTAGTCATAAAATTTGTCCGAACGGGCGCCGATAAGGTCCAGGAATATATGGACTATACCCTGGAAAATTGTCTGGTTAGTGGTTATTCGATTTCTGCCGATGCCGAGGGAGAACCGGTAGAACAGATCACCCTGAGTTATGCCAAATTAATGATTAACTACAGTGATTTTGATAAAACCAACAAATCGGGCAATCCACAGCGTGTAGGATACGACCTCGAAACGGCCAAGCCTTTATAACTTGCCCGGGGATATTACCCGATAAATTATTTTGCCGGGTAGTATCCGGTCCGGTAGTCAGTCTGTATAGACCTCGTCGGGGATAATATACGGCGACGGTTCTTTACCAGTTTCAAGTTATTTGGCAGAGTCAAAAGGATGTGGTGCTGAAAGAGAATATTCGTATGGGTCTCACTCAAGATGATCGATTAATATCAATATCGACTCCGCTAGGGAAAGACGAACTGTTGCTCACCTCCTTTGAAGGGGTCGAGGCGATTTCTGAACTTTTTGAATTTAAAATCGAAGTCCTTTCAAAAAACCATACGCTTTCGCCGGAGAAGCTCATTGGAAAAGCGGTTACTGTTACGATTCAAAATAAACAAAAAAGAACTTTTAACGGCTATATCAGCCATTTTGTTTATGGTGAAGTCAAAGCCGACAATTTGCGTGTTTACCAGTTTTCTATGGTGCCCTGGTTATGGTTTTTAACCAAAACCAGTAATCATCGAATTTTTCAAAATAAATCCACGAAAGAAATTGTTTCCCAGCTATTTCAGGAATTCGGTTTTACCGATTTTGATTTTAAAGCGACTGGTAACAGTGTCAGGCGGCAGTACTGCGTACAATATAATGAGAGCGATTTTGAGTTTATTTCGCGCCTGTTCGAGGACGACGGCATTGCCTATTATTTCGATCAAAAGAAAGATTCGCATAGCTTGCAAATTGTTGACGCGCAAAATGCCTATCAACGCTGTAAGGAATCTGACCTGACTTACTCAAAAGGTAATCAACCCAATACGCAGATCAGCCGTTGGCAACATTTGTACGAATTCAGAAAAGGCAGTTGGTCATTGAACGATTATGATTTTGAATTGCCCACCAAGTCGCAGCTAAAGACCACAGCTTCGACCAGTCGGTTTGCCAATGTCAAAAAGTATGAACACTACGAATATACACCTTACTATGATTTCGCCGGTATCAATGCTTTAGCCAAAAAACGTATACAGGCCGAAGAAACGCCGATGGATACGATCGAAGGGTCCAGTGATTGCAGCAGCTTTTTCGCTGGCGGCAAATTTGTGTTAAAAAAGCACGCGGTTAAAGAAGAGCAGGGTGAGTACATCATCATTTCTATTCTACATAAAGCCATGGATGACAGTTACCTGGCGGGAAACGAAAGTAAATCCGAATATAAAAATGATTTTACTTGTATCCCAGAGAAAATTCATTATCGGCCGCCTTTGCGACGCGAAAAACCCTGGATGCAGGGGCCTCAATCTGCGACTGTTGTGGGGCCGAAAGGCGATGAAATTTATGTCGATGAGTATGGCCGTATCAAGGTTCAATTTCACTGGGACAGGGAAGGCCAGAGAAATGAAAATAGTACCTGCTATATTCGTGTGATGCAGCCCTGGGCAGGGTCGGGATGGGGTATCTCGTTTATCCCCAGAATTGGCATGGAAGTGGTTGTTAATTTCTTCGATGGCGATCCCGATCGACCTATTGTTACCGGATCGGTTTATAACGGTGACAACAAACCACCTTTTAGTTCGAAGACTCAAAGCGGCATTAAAACCCGTTCGTCGAAAGGTGGCAGCAATAGTAATTTCAATGAATTTAGATTCGACGATAATAAAGGCTCGGAGCAGGTTTATCTCCACGCCGAGAAAAATCTGGATACCCAGGTCGAGAATAACGAAACCCTGAAGGTTGACGTTGATCGAACCAAAACTATTGGCAACGATGAAAATTCAAATATCGGCAATGATCGAAACAAGACGGTCGGTAATAATCAAAGTGAATCAATAGGAACCGACAAGACTATCGACGTTGGGTCGAACCACAGTGAATCCATAGGAAAAGACAAGACGTTGGATGTCGGGGGTGATCATAGCGAATCTATCGGCGACAATATGTCGATCAAAATTGGCGACAATTTAACCGAAAATGTCGGTAAAAAAATAAACATCGATGCGGGTGACCAGATCGTACTTAAAACCGGGTCGGCGTCGATTACGATGAAAAGTAATGGCGATATTTCTATTAAAGGCAAGAATGTTACGGTTCAGGGATCGGGAAAAATAAATGTTAAAGCCTCAAGCAGCGTTGTTATCAAAGGCAGTAAGGTTTCGACGAATTAATAATATTTTATGACCCATCCGAAAGACAATAATATCGAAGAACTCATTGTCAATTCCGCCGATGCCCTTGAACCGGGTGAAGTTGTTATTGGTCAAATACATGGTTTGTCTTCGAGGGGTGAGCCATTGGTAGATTTTCCGCAAAATCTTTCGAGTAAAGCAATACCTTCGATGTCGACCATGGCAATAAACAAAGAGCATAGCGGCCGTCAGGTTGCGCTTTTGTTTACCCAGGGAGATTTAAGCAATCCACTGATCATTGGGTTAATCCATAGCCCGTTACAGGCTTTGATCGATGGTTTTGGAACAACAGTTGCCCGGCAGGAAAACGACCAGCAAACCGCCCATGAAACCGAAGCGCCGAAAATTGACGAAATTGATGCTCAAATCGATGGTAAACGGCTTGTGCTGGAAGGCAGGGAAGAGGTAGTTTTGAAATGCGGAGATGCCAGCATCACTTTAACCAAAGCCGGGAAAATATTGATTAGAGGCAAATATATTCTTAATCGCTCATCGGGTGTTAATCGAATACTTGGTGGTTCTGTGCAGGTTAACTAAGATTTACCTGCTGATGCTCTATGCTTCAACTAAATAACAAAACACCTTTTGCAGCGTCAATGGCGCTTTTTCCTAATCAGGAGTGCATTGATACTTTATACGTCATAGTCAAGGCAAGTTTTAATATCGGGCCGCAGTGGACCTTGACCGACGAGCAAATCCCGCCAATAGAGACCGATATATATTGGGGAGAAGCGGAAAATTCCAGCCTGAAATACGCATCCGACTATCATATAGGAAAGCCCTGTACCGATATTGTGATGATTGGTCTCGCTTGCTCGCCTGGAAAACAAAAGGTCAGATACCTTGATGTTAATTTATCGGTAGGCAATGTGAATAAAGATGTCAGAGTCTTTGGCGATCGCCGATGGTATGATGGCAGGATAAGTGATCCGACACCGTTTTTATCAATGCCGATGGTGTATGAAAAAGCATTCGGCGGCATGCACCTTGTCGACAGTAAAGTTGATTCGGTCGAGGAGCGCAATCCTCTCGGTTGTGGCTATGCGGGTAAGCGCAGTGTTGTCGATATGAATGGCGTGCCCCTGCCTAATCTCGAAGATCCACACCATTTGATCAGTCAACATAGCGACACGCCAGCACCGGCCTGCTTTGGTTTTTGCGCGCCGGCCTGGCAACCACGCGCCCGATATGTTGGCACCTACAACGAGCAATGGCAGACTCAAAGAGCGCCTTACTTACCAGACGATTTCGATAATCGGTTTTTCAATATGGCACATCCTGATTTAATTTATCCGGGTTATATGCAAGGTGGCGAAGCGGTATCGATATCGAGCATGCATCCCGCTGGAGAATTGAAGTTTGAATTGCCTCGGCTAGACCTGATTTCGCAATTCATACTGGGTGATAAAATAGAAAGTGCCGGTTTTAATCTGGAAACCTTGTTATTAGAACCAAATTTACTACAACTCAGTATGGTCTGGCGTGCTGCTTATCCCTGCGATAAAGAATCGCTTAAAATTGAAGAGATAAGAGTCAGCCTCAAACATTAGCTCCACTGAAGGAGATTTATTGAATCATGGCGCAATCAACATTTGCAAACTCGAGAGGCATAGCACACAAAGGCAGTGGTGGTATGAGCATTGTTTTCCCGGACGTCTGCTTAACACCGGTTGGTAATGCGATAATTCCTATACCATATCCCAATATAGGGAAAGCAGCCGATACGATAAAAGGCCCCAAATCGGTTAAAACCGATGGCAAAATGCCGATGGTCAAAGGCGCCAAGTATAGCGCCAGTACTGGTGATGAGGCTGGCGCAAAAAAAGGCGTCGTTAGCGGCAAAATTAAAGCTGAATGCGAATTCATGATGTATTCCTTCGATATCAAATTCGAAGGTAAAAACGTTTGCCGGTTGGGAGACCCCCTGTTCCATAATAAAAAGAATATTGTCGGTTGAGTAGCGGATCTGCTCGGTCAAGATGAAAACGCAGCGGAAAAATGAAAACTCCGAAAGCTTATATCGCGGGCGTCGGCATGATTACGGCGATAGGCGCCGACGCTGCAATGACCATGGCCGCCATCAATGCGGGCGTTACCCGCGTTGGCGAGGTGAATTTTTATGACGATGATTATGCCGCGCTTAAAATGCTTGTCGTACCCGAGGCGGCAATAGCGTCCTTGGTCGACGGTACAGTATTGCAGATGCCGTTAACCGCAAGGCAATACAGGATGTTGCAGCTTTCAATCCGGGCTATCGCAGATATCCTTGCCTGTCTGCCGGGCGATTGCAGTCCACCTTTATTTCTTGCCGGCCCGGAAATAGTGGTTGATGAGGAGCCGTCAATCGATCGGCTATTCATTGAAAATCTGGCGATACAATCGGGTATTGAGATCGACCTTGAGAACAGCCGCTATTTCGCTTCGGGTCGTGCCGGTGGTTTAGACGTCATCGATACCGCCATTCGATATTTCGAACAGGATTTGGGGTATCTGGTGCTGGTGGGTGGGGTCGACACATTTTACGACAGGTCGATTACGGCCCATTATGTCGCGCGGCAGCGATTTCTAACCTCGAATTCAAAAGATGGTTTCCTGCCGGGAGAAGGCGCCGGTTTTTTGTTGCTGGTCTCCGACAAAGCGCCGCCGGACCTGATTCAGGCCTGTAAAAGTCAGGTTATTGGTGTGGGTTCCGGCTTCGAACCGGGGCATATGGGTAGTGACAAACCATATAACGGCGAGGGACTGTCAACTGCGCTACAAATGGCGCTGGATGAGACAGAAGCTAACGGCATACAGGTGATAATGTCCTCGATGAACGGCGAGAGTTATTTTGCCAGGGAACTGGGTGTTGCTATGACCCGGAGCAGTGGCAAAATAGCAGGAGATGCGGAAATACACCATATAGCCGAATACTGTGGCGATCTCGGGGCGGCCATAGGTCCGGTCATGGTCGGCGTATTGCAGAATAGCCATTTACTCCGCAAAGGTCCCGGTCTTGTTTATTGTTCCTCGGACAAGGGCTACAGGAGTGCCGTTTGCATAATGGCAAACGCATGATTACCATTTCCATCAGGGTAGGGGCGATATGGCAGAGCTAGGCGAAGGTGCTGCGGTTACAACGATCGCAGATACCAGCATTGAAACAGGTTCTGTTAAAGTTTCAGTCAGAGATATTTGCACCGGTAAGAGGATTCCAGAGGCCACAATAACCGTGGCAACAAAATCGCAGCAGGGGGATGATCAGGGAGAATCGACATTTGCAGACGTATTAACAGGTGCGGTCGATATTAAAGTTAAAAAACATTTCGAAGAGGCCGATTACCTGACCTTTCTTGTCCATAAATTGCCTTTTAGCAAAATGAGTATTACCCGCTCCTGGGAAGCTAAATCGTCCGAACAGGACATCGCCATAGTGGCAAAGGACAAGGAGACTAAAATTCGCATTGAAATACCGGTTTACCGCGTCGAGTAGGGCGTCCGGTTTTGTCGAAAAGACCTGAAACTTTATGGCCCCCTCAGGTATAGACTATGGACATTGGTGGATAGAAATCGGCAACAGTAGTTATGGCTGGTGGCCCGAGGAAGGGCATCTGCAGGGAAAGGATCTGCCGCCGCCCGAGAAGCCCGCCGCGCTACCCGAGGGCGCCGATATCAAGGCAAGAATCAGTCATATCGCCAATACCGCCGGATACCTGGCGCATATGGCCCGATATGCTGCCAGCCAGTCAACGGCTGG
>CAZYYM010000123.1:0-9458 GCA_964651385.1 uncultured Gammaproteobacteria bacterium
CACGGTTTTATCCTGACTACCCGCTATAGCCCCGCCTTTTACAAGATGACAGTTTATGCAGGCGCCAACGTAGGGGTGAGGCATAATTTCACCCGTTCTAATTCGAGGTAAATGGGTAATTTTCATTGGCCGGAATTCCCGATTCGGCACCAGTAATTGCTGAATAGGTTCGAGTAATTCTGGTTCTGCGGGTTTGGCGAGACGGCCCATGTAAGCGCCTTTCAACGCACGCTTATCTGGCTCAATCATCATCGACTTCCAAAACATACCAACGCCAATCACCAGCACCATTCCTATTACAATAACACTGGCACTTTTAAAACGGAGCACTTCTTGTGACATAAATGCCTTTACTGGACCAAATTACTGCAATTGATCCGACCAAATAGCGAGGCCATCCACGGTACGCAACCGACAACGGGTGCCATTTACAATAACGCTCTTGGCATATGCAACAGCACCGGGATTAGCACCTTTATCAAAACGGAAAACCTCACCTCTGACCGACTGACCGACGCGAAGGGCGCAACCCTCGAACTCCATATACCATACTGGCGCCAAAGAAATTTCTCGTCGATTGCCAACCGGGTCTCTGACGATTACATGAATCTGGCCCCAACCACCCGGATCGCGATTAATTATTTGCGCCACCACGCCCTGGTATGGTCGGAGCGGCGATGCGACAAGTGGTTTCATCGGCGCAACAACATTTTGTCCAGATGGCTGTTGCATCCGGGCTGACTGCATTTGAGAATTCTGACCCTGTACAGGCAGTCGATTCACTACGGGCTGCTGATGGAGCGCGTCGGGATTCAATGCTGTAATTACCAACCCTAACAGGAGAACCACGCTTACCAACAGAATCCACTGCTCTGGCTCTAACTTGGTGCGCTGACGTGACTTGGGCTTAGAAACAGTCACGATACTAGCTCGGATTCACCACGATTGGGACGCCGATTGGCTTCCTCTTACGACCAACCACCTCAACCGGAGTTAACATTACTCGAACATCCCGCACATGAGAGAGCTCATACATTAATTTTTCTTCGATCCATTCGGAGATTCGATCACCATCTCGAACCGACAGGCTACGATCGACCTTTATGTCGATTTCGACATGCATATCTTCGCCAACATTCCGGCCCCGCAGATAAGTAATTCCTTCGACACCATCGATATCCAGTACCAGTTCATATATTGTTTTCAGGTCGTCGGTCTCTATCGAAGAATCCATCAAACCTTTTATAGCGTCAGTATTAAGCTCGGCACCAATGCGGATAACCATGACCCCAACTGCGATCGCAGCCAGATTATCAGCCATTGGAAAGCCCAAAACAGCAATTACAATACCAATTAAAACGGCCACTGACGAGAGCGCATCGGAACGGTTGTCCCATGCATTCGCAAGTATTGCCGGGCTATTATTTTCCTGGCCAACGCAATGCTGATAACGATACATCAGTTCATTAGTGATCGCCGATAACCCGGCCCCGAAAACCGCGAAAACACTTGGTGAGCTCACATCACCCACAATTATCGCCATAACCGATTCATAAATCAGGTAAATGGCTCCGAGAATCAGGATCAGACCGACGATCGCAGAAGAGATAAACTGTATATTGCCATATCCATAGGGATGACTTTCATCCGGCGGGCGATTGGATAGCTTCAAACTCAACATGGTCACCCCGCTGGCGACAACATCGGCCCCGGAATGCATGGCGTCAGCGACCAGTGCTGCACTACCAGTCATAATACCGAGTGCGCCCTTGTAAAAGGTTTGACCGATATTAACGATGAAGGCCCACCAGACCACTTCGTCCCGGCACCCCCGGCAATATTCAAATTTCATGATGCAAGTAGTCCTCTATGCTTTTCCCGATGATGCGGTAATTACCATTCACCAACCGGCCTTTCAATTCACCCGCCTTTAGTAGACAGACAACTTCGGATCGCTCTATCCCCAACAGCCTTGCTGCTTCGCGGCTACTATAAATACGCCCGCTGTTGATGTGATTATGAGTCACCCCATGCTGCTGCGTTAGACTTCTAGCGGTATACGCAAGATTCATCAACAACACGATACGTGACAAAGCAGTCCAAAGCATCGCTACTCTCCTTTCGTACCGTGAGAGTCAGACGCATTATTACCTGAATAATTTTCGCCAGCCATCATCGGCAACAAGCGATCAAAAGTTTCAGTTTTAATCAGAGGACGATGATGCGCAGCATTTTCGGCCTCAAAGTAATCGAATCGTTTAAATTTTGTTGCCCTGGCCAGCAAATACCAGGGAAATCGCGATATCTCCCGGTTAAACATAAGCACCGTCTCCTGAAAAACCATACGACGCTCGGCTATGCGATCCTCTATTTGCGTCAACGATTGCATCATCTGCATATATGTTTCCGCCGATTTTACATTTGGATATTGCTCGACCAGTCCTAGAAGTCGACCCATCGAAGTTTGTAGTCCATTACTGTTGAGACTGGACAGGGTCTTACCAAGATCTGCAATGGTGGGGTCCTGCTTTTCATTCAGACTGGCTACTATCTTTTTCTGAACTTCAGGTGGCAATTCCAGCTTTTTAATAATATCTTTACGCACGTCCGCAACATGCGTAAATACTTCACGCTCCAATTCTGCATGGTTAAGGGTAAGCGTCAACAGATTCTCGAACAGATTGACGCGCCGTTGATAGGCCCCTTCCAGATGCCCGCGCTTGGCAAACACATCTTCCTGCATCATGATAAAAGTGTTAAATTTATACAGCATAGTTGCGGCCAGTGCGATCAGCGTAATCAGGGAAATAATCACAATCAGTTTGACTGCTGGAATTTCTGGCACTCGAAAACCAGAGCCTACCCCATCGCGGTAAAGCTCGCGCAAACGTTCTCGCGAGTGCTCAGCGTTGGTTTTTTCAATCACCTCGCGTAAACGTTCTCGCGAGTGCTCGCCGTTGGCCCCTTCAATCATATTGCGTACCGTTTCGCATAATTAAGCTTCAAAGCCTAGGCTTCTTCCAGATCCTCTTCAAGCTCCATCGCGCGTTTGAAGGCGCTGGTGGCCTCATCCTTTTGCTCCTGCATTTCGTACAAATAACCAAGCATACGCAACACTTTGGTATTGTCCGGATCCAGTGCAAGAGCTTTCTTAAACGCGGTTATCGCCTGCTTGGGCTTCCCCGTTTTATCGTAGGCCTGACCAAGGCGATACTGCGCCTTAAAGTCATCAGGGTGAGCCGCAGCGACGACCTTCAATAGCGGCAAAGCCTGCTCATAGTCTTCGGCCTGCAGATAAGCAATGCCGAGAATGACGCCAATTTGCTCATTATCGGGCAGCTCCTTGTGAGCTTCGGCGAGTAAACTCAATCCTGCCTCCTGGTCACCCAACTTGAGCTGGCTAATGCCGAGATACAGCGCTATTTCAGCGTCATCCTGTCTTGCCTCGCGTAATTGTTGCAAAATAGCAACTGCTTCACGATAACGCCGATGCTTCGCATGCCCAACACCCTTATCGCGAAAATATTCATATTTTGTATCGTCATCGATGTGGAATACACTGTGGAAACCGGACACGAGTTGGCTGGATATGCGCCCGCTAATATTCAGCGCTGTTCTTCCATACAAACCGAGTAAATCAGATAAGTCCATCTTAATTTTTAACACTATTTATTCCCCAACTACTAGAGTTGAATTTTAACTTCAACACTTGCTAAATTAATAATATTTTTTACTTTTCCATCACAGCTTCAGGCAATGCCACCGTTATTGCCCGAACAACATTTTGACGCCAACCAATAACATCAGGCCTACATAAACCCAGTTCAACAAACTGGTCGATACATGCTTAAGCAATCGAGCACCTAACATACCACCCAAATAAGAACTGGGGATCATAATCAATGCCAGGCTCAAGGGCACCTTCCACTCGAAAGCACCAATCGTGGTACCATGCAATAATGAAACAACCGAAGCACATAGCGAGGCCCAAAATACGACCACCGCGCTATTGGCAATTGCATTTCGCAGGGATATCCCCGCGAAATAGCGCTGCAAGGGTACTTCGATAACACCGCCACTAATACCCAGCAAACCACTAACCAGACCCATCGGCAGCCCGAGCAAGCCATTTTGAATTAGATTGCCATTGGCAGATTTAACCGGTACTTCCTCAGTGTCGAGGGTATCGAGCAAGTCATCTACCGACGCTTCTTTTTCCTGATACGACGCTTCGGCCAACGATACCTGATCATAAATTACAGGTACATCTTCCGCTTTATGATAAATCTCGTGTAATACCTTGGCTGCCATCAACAGGGCGAAGACACCCAGCAAATGACCAACCACCTGGTCGTTTAAGGCGGCACCAAGCGCATATCCAATCAATACACCACCTATAGCCCATGGCGTCAAACGCCGAACATTGTCCCACATCACCAAACCCGAGGCACGGTTTCTCAGGGAAGCCGCTCCATAGACAAAGACATTGGTCACAAAAGCTACCGGTCGAATCAACAACAGGCCGTAACCGAAAAAGACAATCATCCCGGTCACGAAAATGATACCGCCACCCATAGTCATCATACCACCGACTATTCCTGCTACAAGACCCAGGGCAGCAAGACTAACTATAGACTCGAGGCCAAACCCTCCCAGCTCAAAAACCGTCCGATGCGCAGAACCCCAATCCATATTACTCTGACCAGCAACCATATTACCCTCACCAGCATTAAGCTGCGGGACATTTGCCGGAGCAGCCACATTTATACCCATTTGCGGGTTCCGTGCAAATGCGGTTGCCTGCATCCGGCTATTTGCTGGCAGGCTACCAGATAGCGCCGGCTGGGAGATGGTGAGTTTTATTTCATCTTTAAACTCTTTGATAATTATATGGGCAGGAATAACATAGCCCTTAACCTGACCGGTGCTACCGGTTACCGCAAGGCCGACACCTTCCAGTTCGAAACTGGAATTTATCACCGCACCGCCATTGTGCTCCCAGGAATTAACCGCATCGGATGAGAACAGTCGACTGAGATTTCTTCGACCCACCTGAGTTACTACACCACGCTTTAGCAGGCTACCCTGATTTGAGACGGCCTGACTATGCATACCCAGGCCAAATGCATAGAGTTTCGTACCCACCGGGGCGGCGCCGCTGGCGAGCTTAAGGTACAAAAAGCGGTCGGTGGTATCGAGCTTTAGCAATGCAATATCTCTGCGCTCGCTAGCACGCATCACCGTCGCTTTGTACCGTTTAATGCCCTTCAGAGTCGCAACATCTACCCATATTGACTTGCGTGCGATCAGATTATGATAGGTTGTCACGACATAGCCTTCTGGATGAACAATAACTCCCGAAGACAATACCTGTGGCAAGCTGCCATCCTGGGGTAGCTGTCTACCATGTATATGCACCACCGCCGGTGAGATATGCTGCTGCATAGCTTGCATACTGCCACCGTCCATAGCGACAGGGCTCATGAGCGGGAACCCATTTAGCGGCACATTGGCATTACCCACAGGCTGCACAGTGCCCGGAATCGCCTTTATAGAATAGTCTTCCAGGCTATAATCTTCCGTGGACATACCCAGCAGATACAAACCCCAGAAAAATGTGAGCAGGGCAGCCGTCATCAGAACCAGAACCGGAGCTTTCCATGGCTTACGACAGAACACCACTTCATTCGGAGGATAGATTAGTTTAAGCCAGTCCATAGGTCCAATAGCCGCCTGTCTGTTTTATAAAAATCGATCGAACCACTATTTTCGCCTGACGCACCAATCAATCGAGTAATCCGTCGATATCACTATCATCCAGCGGGGTCTTAGCTGGTGCAGAAGATTTCTTCGGTGCAGTTTGCTTTTTTTGTTGTTCAGCTTCCTCATTACGTTTCGGCCGCATACGCGAGGTAAATTTGACCTGCACGCTGCCGAGGTGCGGCACTTGTGCTGACAGACGATCAATAACCTTTTCACGGATTTCACTGGCCTGCTCCACGCTAATATCTTCAGCAACCCGTATTACCAGATCAACCCAGAGACCCTGCCCCACAAGCCGGGTTCGCAAATCATCGATTACCTGAACGCCGTCCACCTCATTCACCAGACCTTCAATTTTGGTACAAACGTCATCAGGAGCACTTCTATCCATCAGGCCTTTGTACGATTCGTGAAACACGGAACCACCAAGATACATCAAATGCGCAATCTCAAACAATGCAACCATAGTATCGATCCACGGCATACCTAAATAATGCGCACCAATAATACCCAGCGCTACAGCCATCGACGAAGTCGCATCGGCATGATGGTGATGCGCCAGGGTACGCACCATCGGGCTATTGACTTCAATCGCCACGCAACGTGAATAAAAATACATAAACACATTAACAGCCACTGATATCAATGCTGTCCACAAGGCGATCATATGGGGCGCCTTATGCTCGTCACCGTTCATCAATATCTGAATGGCGTGCATAAACAGAAAAGCAATGACCACAAGAAATACCACACTGATAATCATCGAAAGGATGAATTCAATTTTCCCATGACCATAGGGATGATCACGATTCAACGGGCGACGAGATATCTTCAGGCCGACTATGACAAGTAAGGAGCTAACAACATCCTTGGCCGAATACATGGCATCTGCGACCAGCGCCTGAGATCCAGCAATAACCCCGATAAAGCCCTTCAGAAACAATAATACCAGATTGGTGAACAGGCCAATCCAGCCGATCATGCTTGCACATTTTACACAATTTGCATATCTCATATATTCCTCTTAAGACCTGATTTATGGTTTATATTTGCACTAAACCGGCTAAAACCTGATGCCAGTTTACATCCCCGGATTCAGCGGGGATAACGCTGCGGCAATTCCTGCTTAGCCTTATGTTTCTTTGCGGGGGCAGCTACCACGAAACTGATCAATGCGGTTACATAGCCCGCCAAAAACGCACCTGCTATGATCAATATAAGCGGCACTTCAATCGGGCTACCCATGACAATGTGGACGGAAGTATCATGCATATTCTGTGACGCAAAAATCACCAGCAAGATAATGATGATTAGGGATATTATCGATTTAAACACCGGCAGCCTCCGTTTTTCCTTGTCCGCGTATCATCAAAACCGTGCACCTGAAACCCATCTTACGAGCTAAAATGTTGATATGTCAAAAGGGCGGTATTATCACTAGATTGAGTCAGTTGTGCAAGCACCACGCTACCAGAAACAACGCACATTAAGCCCTTGAATTCATTCAACCTTTGCTATGTTGTGATCGATACTTCGGACAAATAAGAACCATTCCCACCCCCCCCCGCCCAAAACCATCAAAATTCTTGGTTTTAACCCGCCTCTATGCTATAAAGTGGCACGTGCTTAGGAATTTAGTTTCTAAACACACGCCAAACCAAAATAGCGGCAGGCACCATTAATAGAGACCGAAAAGACTGAGGAAAAATTATGGATTTAGCTCATTATCTTGCACAAAGCACTAGCGGCGTTGGTGTGTTGGGTGCCATCGTAGGCGGCTCTGGCGCTGCCGCAAAAAACTACAAAGACCATAAAGACGGTTTGATTAGCACCCAGGAGGCCGTATACGATACCACTAAACAGGCTGCAGGCGCTGGTGTAGCAACAGCTGTTAGCGCCCTGGCTGTCGGTGCTGTTGGCGGTGGACTCGCATTATCGCTTGGTACAGCATTCGCTGTGGCGGCTGGTACAAAGTATGCGTGGGATCGTGCGATGGAGGAAGTGGATGACTCTATTATGAAGAGCGACGCCGACGATCTAGACGAGGCTATTGCCGATAACGGTTAAATATATTGGCCAATTGATCTCGGCCAATTGATTTTAGCTCAGTTTCCGACCCGCTCCAGCGAACCATAATCGAGTTCCTGCAGCGGGTTTTTTATACATCGCCCGGACCCATCACAATATTAATCTCGTAGCAATGCTGGTACCATTTAACGCCATGCACTCCGCCTGACCATGTACGCATTCCTGACTCTCGCCATTTTCGCAGTCGCCTTTACGATTATTTACCAGGACAAGTTCGACCGACTTCAGGTCATGTTACCCGCCGCCGCCAGCATCTTGATAAGTGGCGTACTGCTTGACACATACAGTCCTCGCATGGCGTTAGAGTCAATCTATTTCGAAACGCTTGCGCTTATTTTTGGGATGTCTTTGATTTCGGCGGTGCTATCCCGTTCAGGTGCCTTCGCTTACATTGCCGAGCGCACAATCACCTATTCGCGTGGCAGCGGCTGGTTAGTGGTAATACTACTGACCTTGCTCACCTACTTATTTTCGCTAGTCGCCAATAATCTCGCAACCATGGTTGTTATGCTGCCTCTGTCTCTAACCCTGTGTTTGCGCATGGGTCTTAATCCCGTACCCGTTCTCATCGCCGAAATTGTCGCCTCCAACCTGGGAGGGGCCTCTACCATGATCGGTGATTTCCCTAATATGATTATATCAACCGCCGCTTCTCTGCGCTTTTTGGACTTTATCGGCGGTATGATGGTACCTGCCCTGATCTTGCTTGCCGCATTATTGCTATTTCTGCAGAGCAGAAAATCACAGTTCGTCGCACATGGCAATATTTTGGGCAACGCGCAAAATAATCCAGCTAGTGTTAGCACAGTACTGAATCCTTTCCTGCTGAAGCTGGGTCTTGGCTCCCTGGGTACTGTCCTCGTGCTATTTATTTTTGCCGACAGTATCGGCTTGAAACCGGCTCATATAGCCTTGGTAGCGGGGTTGATTCTACTTGAAGTCGGACAGTTCAGAGGTAAAGAATTAATAACCGCCAGCGGCGCGCGCGACATCCTGTTTTTTGCCTGTTTATTTGTCATGGTCGGAGGCCTGAATGCAGCTGGCGTGCTCGATGTAGTTGCCGGCTTCATCGAGGCCGTTAGCGGAGGAAGCAAGCTTGCCTCTATTCTATTACTCATGTGGGTTTCCGCAGTTTTAACCTTGTTTTTAAATGCCGGACCAAGCACCGCTTTTTTTATACCGGTTGCAATGAACCTCTACGAGAACTTTAATGAGGTAATTATTTGGTGGGCACTGTCCCTGGGCGTGTTGGCCGGTTCTTCGGCAGCCTTAACCGGTGCTACCGCTGGCTCCCTGGCGGCATCACATCTTGATAACTTTTTATTGGACCACCCTCAACTTGCAACACTGATAAAACCGAGGGCCGGATTAAATTTCAAAACCTACCTACAATGGGGATTGCCCATCATGGGTTTATTTCTTGGAATTTCTACTCTTTATATTACGCTTACTTTATACTAGTTGGCTGAGCTGGGGGAATCTGCATTAGGCATCATGGATAATTCAGAATTAATCACACCGAATAATATTTTGTTTTGTGAAAAACGCTGGAAACTACTTTCTGTATTTCTGAGCGTGATCACTTTCGGAACATTTCTGTGGGGCTT
>CAZYYM010000124.1:0-3915 GCA_964651385.1 uncultured Gammaproteobacteria bacterium
AGATGTGAATATCAAAAACATAATTTTCTCCTTTACTGTTTGTTTGTATTCAGGAATAGAGTAAGTAGGTGCAACGACAGGTGATGTCGTTTTTTCAGGATGATTTCTGAATTGACTCTTTTTTGTCTTTCAAATATGTTTTGGGAGCAACTTGGAAAAACAGTCAATACCAGCAGAGAGTTACCGCATGCCCAATGGAGAACATGACACACTCGTATATCGACTTTCCCAGATTTTGGTTAAATTGAATCAGGGGGAGAATCTATCGCTGCCTGCCTTGGCGGAAGAATTCGGTGTCCACGTAAGAACAGTTCAGCGAGATTTGAATGTCCGATTCGCCTATCTGCCCATAAACAAGGTGGAAGGCCATTATTCTCTGGATCCGATCTATCTGGGAAAGCTGAGCCGGAAAGATATAGACCGGTTTGCGAGCCTGGCTGGTGTCAAAGGGTTGTTTCCTTCGCTCAATAATTATTTCTTGCGAAAAATTTTTGATGTTGCTGCTGAGCCAGTACTGCTAGTTACAGGGCATAATTACGAAGATCTGACCAGTAAAGGCTTAGAATTTGATCAAATCAAATCAGCTATATCGAATAAACAGCAGTTGAAATTTCAGTACCAAAAAGTGAATGAATTGAAATCATATGATGAGGTCTCGCCATACAAGTTAATGAACCACCATGGAATCTGGTATTTGGTGGGAGTGGATGGAGATATGGTTAAGACATTTGCCTTTAATAAGATTCAGAAAATCGAATTACTCAACAAAGTCTTCGCCTACGACTCGGAGATAGAGCAACGATTGCTCGAAGAAGACGGGATATGGTTCAGCCAACAAGAAATCGAGGTGAAGCTAAAAATTTCTAAAGAAATATCGGGTTATTTTCAGAGAAGAAAGTTGATAGCAAATCAGGAAATTGAAAAAACATTTGAGGATGGAAGCCTAATTCTTAAAACTAAAGTAGGGCATATTAATCAGGTTTTACCCATCATTAAATATTGGATACCTTTTATATCGGTTTTAAGCCCTAAAGACCTTAGAGAAAAGCTGTTTGATCAACTAAATTATTATTTATCCAACCAATAATTCTTCGAAATATTTATTTATTGTTCCCAAATTTGCTTGTATTTTTTAATGTACTGGATATTTTCTCACCTAGTGAAGTGAAGGCTTCTTTTGAGGGAGATAATTGTTTAGATACAAAATCTGCTCCCTGTTTTCCTATATCAGAAGCATAATTGATTCCATCAGTTGCGACCTCTTTTATTGAAAAACTACCAACCTCGTCAAAAATTATCTTAACATTTTCTATTGCCATTTCTTCGCGTTCATCTAGCACATCATCAGCAAAACTAATTTCATTAAGGAATCTTAGAATCTCTTTTGACATCGCATTGTAGTTGCAGTCAGGGTTTGATTTTTTGAAATCAGCTAGTTTTTTAGCAACATCTTTAACTGAATTATCATCGGCATGAAGTTCTATTTCAGCCAAACCTTTTTTAACAAAAATACCATCATACCCCCATTCCTTGACAAAATAATCCTCAATGACATCCCGTTCTTCTTGAGAAAACTTACCATCAATAGTGGCTATCTTGACACTTAGCATTCCGATTAGATCAAACAAGCCAACAGCTAATATATCCAATGGTGTATTAATGAAATCAGGTATTACACTTACTCGACTACTATTACCTCTTACTATATGCCTTCCTATCACAATACTAAGACCAGCTCCTAGCGTCCCTGCTGCAACTGCCCATCCAATTGGAGTGGCGGCAGTGCCCAAGCCAATCACACCTAAAAAGCCTGAAGGTGCAAAAAAAGTAGATGCCACGATTGAAGAATTGGCAGCTACCACTCCGGCAGAAGCACCATTTGCAGCGTCAAGAGCTTCAAGTAGGTACTTTTTCATTCTCAAAGAACCGTAAGCATCTTCTCCGATTTCCAATTTTTGTTTAAAACGTAGGGGGTCTTCTACAATATCAGTAATACCTTTTGCCCAGGTGCTATTCTCCAAAGCTACGCTTCCTTAAATGCGGCAAACTGGCTTACGGCGTTATTTACATGTCGGAGCATTCGTTGATCTGAGATATCCATCGCTGCTCCAGCAATCATTCCTAAACCTATTGTTAATGGCGTAATTAGTGGCCCAAAAATAATGCCAAATACCGGGATAGACCCAACTAGCACACCTAACATGGCACCTAAGATTGCTCCGAAACCAACGGTAGGAAACTTAGAAAAACAATCGGTTACTATGTCAATAATTTTTCTTCCAATTTTAATAATTTTATTACCAACCATAATTGTTATTTTGGAAATAGAAAAAATAATAGACTTTACATCTGCTGAAATATCCAGCCCATCAATAATTTTCTTTATCCTATCATCTGCGAAATCCAAGTCTGCTATAGCGGCTAGAATTTCGGCTGTAATACCGGGTGCTTCAGCTTGGTACTTTTCACCAGTTTCTGGGTTTTCTGCTTCTACTTTCATTGATGCTCCCTCAATCGCTCGATAGTATGTGAAAGTTGAATTCTAACTCATATCGAAACGTTATCAATCTCACTGAACTTATACCGTAGCAACACCTTCAAATCAAACTGTTGAATTGACGCTGAATCTCCGAGCCTGAAACGAATTTGCCGCATCACTTTCCGTCAGTTAGAAATATAGGGGTCAGGTCTATATATTATCCACCAAAGATGTTATCCTCAACCCATGTCAAGACCACTACGCCTGCAATACCCCGATACGCTTTACCACGAAAACAGAGAAAAAGACAGGGACTCAGCCATTCTTACTGCCTATGCCAGCGGTGTGTATTCTTACCAGCAGATAGACGAGAACTTCGGCATACATTTTACGACAGTCGGTAGGATTGTACAGGAAAAGAGGGCATGATATATGATAGACCTGACCCCATTATTTCAGGATAGATTTCGGCCCGGCGACCAGAATGTCACCACGATCTGTTATCAGGATGACATGTTTATCTACTTACTGTCACTCAGTTTAATGCCCGATATTTGATACAATACCGTATGGTAACTTCAAACTGCGGTGATAAATGGCTATCGTAAACAAGACAATCGCCAAAAAAATCAAACTGGCTGAAGAGAAAAGTGATTATAGATACTGGATCAATCAATCAATCGAAGCAAGGCTCGACGCATTAGAATCGATTAGAGAAGAATTTAATAACTGGAAATTTAATGATCAACAAAGATTTCAAAGAATTTATCGAGTTATTAAACAAAAATAATGTCCGGTATCTGGTAGTCGGTGGATATGCCCTCGCATTTCATGGCTACCCTCGTTATACGAAAGACATTGATTTTTGGCTGTGGGTAAACCGAAGTAATGCAAAAAATATTATAAAGGCGCTAGAAAAATTTGGTTTTTCATCACTCGATCTCAATGAAGATGATTTTTTAACTCCGGGTTATGTTGTGCAACTAGGCCAGCCTCCTGCACGAATAGATTTACTCACTAGCATCACTGGCCTTAAATTTGAAGATTGCTACGAGACTCGAGATCATATTGAAATTCAGGGTTCAGAAATTGATTTTATAGATATTGAAAGCTTCAAAAAAAACAAAAAAGCTGTGGGCCGGCATCAGGATCTCGCCGATCTCGAAAATTTGGTATAATCACTTACAGATTTTTACTGTTTGGAACGTCGGGTTACGCCTTCGGCTAACACCAACCTACGATAGTCGGTTAACCCCAAAAATAATCATCTCATCGCTGACCGAGGATTTTGTGCAACGAATATTGTATGACAACCGCCTTTCCCTGGTCGGACTCGTACCGTATGTAACTGGACATTAAAACCGGTTTTCTTAAGTCGCGTCGTAAATCGCTGATTTACCCTGACCGATCGGATCGCGACAATGCCCTCGGGACGG
>CAZYYM010000124.1:4015-9325 GCA_964651385.1 uncultured Gammaproteobacteria bacterium
ACGGTGGTCAAAAGTAAGGTTGTGCATGAACTGTCAATCCGATCGATTGACCGCTATCAGTGGCTGCGCATGGAACACCGCTAATAATTTAGTGAGGGAAGCGCGGATTTTATAGATCTGGTTAGCTTTTAATAAAGAATTAAAAGGCCGTGGGCGGGCACTAGTAGTCTATCAACATAGGTATGATTTACATGACCCAAAAAATCTATTTTCCGATAAACAACCCTGCCCAGCCATTTTGCACTAAACCCTGAGTGCATAGTTGAGTTAAACTAGCGCCATGATGGATCGTTTCCTACTCGCGCAAAGTGCCGGTCGAAGCGGCGATGAATTAGTCGCCGATTGCCTGAACCAACTGGGAAGCATTCCGCCCGAGGTCAACTTCGGCTTTTTATATCTCAGCGATCATCTGGCAGATAGCGCCGAATTCATTTTAGGCCGACTCAAGCAGGCAACCGATGTCGAGTATTGGGTCGGCACCGTCGGCATCGGCATTATTGCCAGCGAAACCGAATATTATGACGACCCCGCCATGGCAATCATGCTGGCTGGCTTCAATGAAGCCGATTTTAATATGCTGCCTAACTTCTGCACCGATACTTCAGCCTTATCAGGGGAGCTGTCCGACTGGTGCAGTGCTAACGATTTTAATGTCGGACTGCTGCATGCCGACCCGACTAATCCGGCTACTCAGGATTTAATAATAAATCTGGGCAATGACATTCCGACTGCTTTTTTAGTGGGTGGTATTACGTCATCGCGCGGCAACAATATTCAATTCGCCAATCAGGCTCTACACGGTGGCGTCAGCGGTGTGCTATTTTCGCAGTCGGTGCCGATTATGACCAGTGTCACTCAGGGTTGCACACCGATTGGCAAGCGGCACATCGTTACCCAATGCGATCGCAACATTGCGCATAGCCTCGATGACCGTCCCGCACTTGATGTGCTGAGCGAAGATGTAGGTGAGACCATCACACAGGACTGGCAGCAAGCGGCTGGCTATATTTTTGCCGGCCTGGTAAACAGAAATTCTGACCAGGACGACTATTCGATACGACATATTACCGGTATCGATATCGATTCGAAACTCGTCGCCATCAGCGACTATCTGCAACACAATGATGAAATTATCTTTTGCCGGCGCGACGGTAATTCTGCCGTAGAGGACATGGAACGCATGCTTTTGGGCCTTAAAACACGGCTAAACACATCTATCAAGGGCGGTATTTATGTTTCATGCCTGGGTCGCGGCAGAGAACAGTTTGGCGATCATTCGGAAGAGGCTCGTTTCATTCACTCGGTGCTGGGCGATTTCCCACTTGTCGGTTTTTTTGCCAATGGCGAGATCCACAATAATATGCTGTATGGCTTTACCGGTGTACTGACTTTGTTTGTTTAGGCGGCATGAGGACTACGAATGTTGACTTAGGCTGATTATTGTTGATCGTGTGGCAAAAAATATTTAATTGCAATTCTGAAAGCAGGATCGAACATAAAATCAGTAAGATACGCCAATCGATAATTATGTAAATCTAATATGAAACGAACCGTCTATCTCAATGGCGAATACCTGCTCGAAGACGAGGCCAAAATCTCGATTTTTGATCGCGGTGTATTATTCGGAGATGCTATCTACGAAGTAGGCGGAGTCATCGACGGCAAGATAATAAGTTTTGAATCCCACATGGCACGTTATCATCGTTCGCTGGCCGAGTTACAGATTCCGAAACCTTTGAGCGAAGGCGAGGTACTGGCCGCTTTCCGCAAATTGATCGAGTTGAACGGCATCGAAGAAGGCCTGGTTTATATGGAAATAACACGCGGTACAGCCGATCGTGATTTTGTCTGGCAGGAAGGTCTGAAGCCGACTGTTTTCATGTTTACACAACAAAAAACGGACGATGAAAATTTCAAAGTTAAAACCGGCGTTAAACTGAAAAGCGCCGATGATATTCGCTGGACGCGGCGTGATATCAAATCGGTTAATTTGCTCGGCCAGGTGCTGGCAAAAAAAATTGCACAGGATGCCGACGCCTATGAAGCCTTGATGATCGATACTGACGGTTTTGTAACTGAATGTGGATCGACCAGTTTTTTCATGGTGAAAGGCGACGAAATTCTCACCCGTCCGTTAAACAACAATATTCTCGCCGGCATTACGCGCAAATCTATATTCGCCCTTTGCGACAAACACGATATTAAATTAATCGAACGAAAATTTACGCTGGATGACGCTTTGCAGGCCGATGAGGCGATGATTAGCGGCGCCTCCAGTTATGTCCTGCCTGTCACGGAAATCGACGGGCAGATTATCGGTTCCGGCAAACCTGGCGACTGGTTTAAGCGGCTCTACGGCATTTATATCGATTTCGCCCGGTGTGAAGCTATTTGATTTTTGTCGGCAGGAGGTATAGCGTTATCAACTAACCCTCGGAGACTCCTATGACTCAATCTATCGATTCGTTTTCTAACGCCCCGGCAGGCTGGTCACCCGAGCTTGCCCGGCAAATTGCCGAAGACGATGGTATCGAATTAAGCGATGACCACTGGGAAGTCATTAGCGCGCTTCAAGAATATTATGGAAAAGTCGAGTTCCCCAAACTACGCCAGGTGAAGGATGCGCTGAACGAAAAATTTCATTCGAAAGGCGGAATGCGGTACCTGCACCAAGTGATTCCTACCGGACCGATTGCCGGCGGTTGCAAACTGGCCGGACTGGAAGTGCCTGCCGGTGCGGTGGATAAATCATTTGGGAGTGTGGCCTGAAACCTTAACTGGCAGCAAAAGCTTCCAGCCGGTCAATCAACTCCTGCGGCACAATAACGCCATTTTGCTCGGCATCATGCCTCGAATCGTGACGACGTACACCGGGTAAGCGCACACCCGGTTCACCGGCCAGCGCGGCCAGCATGGTTTCCAGGCGCTGACCATAACCCTCGAAGCCTGACGGCGAAAAGGTATCGGGCGAAATCGCGATGAAGAATTGCCCGACTTTGGGTTCGCCACCGGTATTATTCTTAAATACCGGTGCCTGGAAAGAGCAATTCGGACCACTTATTACACCGGCAAGCAAATCGACCAGCAATCCCAGCAACATTCCTTTGTAACCACCCGCAGGCGCCAGTGCACCACCATTGATGACCGCTTCTGGATCTTCGGTCAGCTTGCCGTCTTGATCGTATCCCCAACCAAGCGGAATCGATTTGCCTTCTGCCGCTGCTTTTTTGATGGTAACCAGTGCGACCTGACTGGTCGCCATATCTGCGACCAGAGGCGGCTGACCAATTCGCGGGACCGAAAAGGCCATCGGATTGGTGCCAAAAAAGGCACCGGCACCCGGTGCCGGCGCTACCGCAGACGGTGAGTTGGCAAATCCCAGCCCGATTAAGCCCTGATCCGCCATGCGTTGCACGAACCAACCGACCACACCGGCGGAATACGAATCGACTATCGACAGGCAAGCTATACCCTGCTGTTGTGCCAGCACATAAAAATCAGTCTCGGCTTCGTCGTAGGCAGCGTGTGCAAAACCGCTATCGGCATTCGAACGAATCGCCGATGGCGCTATATGCTGGTGAGACGGCGTAGCTTCTCTGTTTAGCTTGCCCACCTGAAGGTGACCACAGTACAAAGGCAGATAACCAAGCCCTACGGTACGGATCCCATCGCATTCGGCATCGACGACGGAGCGGACAGCCAGATCGAGCTGGTGGCCCTTTGCACCGCAGGCTGCCAGCGCGCGACGGGTTAGTTCGTCAACTTGTTGAAGGCTAAGGGTTCGGAGATTGTCTGCCATTTTATTTTCCTGTTAGAAATTGGAATTCACTTGCCGCTACGCGATAATTTATAATTAGCCATTGTACCCGAACCCTTTCGCCATCATCGAAGCGCATAATAAAACTACGCCGATGCCTATCAACTGATAATGCAGAAACTTGCGCAATCTTATCGAATCGGGTTCTGAGAAAGTTGGTGCTATGCCCTGATTTAATTCCTCGTTCCAACGCAGGTAAGTCATTGTCGGGTAAATCGTCATTATTCCGACGATAACAAATATTGCCATTTTAATCAGGAAATAGGTGTTGTTGAAATAGTAGTCGGAACCCTTTTCAAAATAGAATACACGCAGGAAACCGAATACCAGCACAAGGCCAGCCATCAATCCATAAGTCCGGTCGGCTCGTTGAATACGTTTTGCAGTTTCAATATCGGGAGACGGTTTGACCAGTGCAATCTGTAATGTCAGTGCGGATGCGAGTCCGAAGAAAGCGATAAAGTGACCAAAGGCAATCAGCGCTGAACCGAGCATCATGGCGATATCCTCGATTTAAGCCAACCGTCGCCATCGGGTCGGTAGACGATGCGGTCATGCAACCGATCAACCTGACCCTGCCAGAATTCAAAGTAATCCGGTTTGAGACGATAACCAACCCATGATTCCGGTCTTGGTACATTGCAATCGGGGTACAGGCTGCGAAGATGTTTAACTTCGCTTTCCAGTATGGCCCGGTTTTTTACCGGGGAAGACTGGCAGGACGATGCCGCGCTAAACCGGCTGCCCTCAGGTCGCGAGTTAAAATAATTTTCGGCCTGTTCCGTCGGTAGACGCTCGACACTGCCTTGAGTTCGTATTTGACGGCTCAGATCGCGCCAGTGGAATAGTAAAGCCGCCCGGGGGTTTTCGGCCAGCTCCTGCCCCTTCTGACTACTCGAATCGGTGTACCAGCAAAAGCCCTGCTGATCATAACCCTTCAGCAATACAATGCGTGCCGAGGCTTGTCCGTCACAATTAGCTGTAGCCAGTGTCATTGCAGTCGAGTCAATCAGCTCCAGGTCTCGCGCCTGTTGCAACCACCTGCCAAACTCAACAAATGGACTGGGATCTAAATCCGATTTCGCAATGCCGGTGCTTTCGTAATTGCGGCGCACGGCACTCAAGTCTTTGTTATCACTCATCAAACTTTCAGAATACCTCGTTGAAGAGATCTTTCATGGCATTCCAGGAAGATTCATCGGCAGTAGCCTGATACCCCAGATCAAGCCCGTATTTGGGACCGTTAATATCGGCCTGCGGATTACTGAATCCATGTTTGGCGCCATCGTACACATTGACCTGATAATCGACCCCGGCTGCATCCATTTCGGCCTTAAAAGCGGCGAGATCATCCATTGTCACCATTGAATCGGCACCACCGTGATTGACCAGGATCCTCGATTTTATGCTACCCGGCTCGGCGGTATGGAACGACCCCAGGGCGCCGTGAAAACTCACTACCGCGTTTAAAGGCAAACCGATACGCGCCAAAT
>CAZYYM010000125.1:0-9302 GCA_964651385.1 uncultured Gammaproteobacteria bacterium
GTGCAATCATTGAAAATGGCACAGCATCCGAATTGCAACGGGACTTGCTGGTCGAAGTGGAAGGCCGTGTCGATAATTCTAATACCGATATTGCGTCCAGGGTCAAAATAATTCCGTTGAGTAATATTCGGCTCGAATCAGCGGTCGATAGTGTCGACCCTCTCAATCAGTCGATTATGGTTCAGGGTCGGCAGTTTATCCTGGATGAAAAAACACAGTTGGAGGATAAAAGTTCGGTCCGGATAAAGAAATTCTCATTGGGTGATTTGTCATCGGGAGACTATGTGAGAATACGGGCTTATGCGCTGAACGGTGAGTTATTCCTGACCCGCCTGGAACGCGATAACCCTCGCCCGGATGTTCGTATTCAGGCGCCTGTAGATGAAAACGGCATAGTTCAAAATAGTTCGGTTAGTCTTTTAGGTATAACTGTGTCAACGGACTCCAATACCAGCTACGAAGATATCGGTATTCCGCCACCAACGCTTACGCAAGCTGGATTTTTCAGTAAGGTGAAAGATTTTGATCTCGTTAAGGCGAAATGGAAAAACTTCACCGGCAATATCTTCCCTGTGGATAGTCTGTCGATAGAAGAAAACTGACCGGTTGCGTCAAGTCAATCAGCTTAAAGATTGTTCAGGCTTTTACCAGTGTCCAGATACCGATCGCTACAAAGCCGATACCGGCAAAGTAACTCAATTGCTTTTCGCTAATGTATTGCGACAAGGCACTCCCGGCGATCACCCCGATCGCCGATGCCAGTATGAGCGCCAGCGAAGCGCCGACGAAAACAGTCAGCTTGCTTACTTCCTTATCAGCCGCAAACAGCATCGTCGCCAGTTGCGTCTTATCGCCAAGTTCGGCGATAAACACCGTGATGAAAACGGTTAAAAGTACCTTGTATTCCATTCGCTTTGCTCTGTAAATTTATGCTTTCGATTTGAAAGGCAATTGGCCATTGATAGTATTTTGTCCTCTTCCAAAAAACAATATGTTGTTCGACCACTAGTCCAAATAGATAGCTGGAGTTGCTACAGTATCGACTAGATTTTGCGCCCAGTTGCGTTACGATTACCGCAAAACACAAATACATAGTTGATGCAATGACAGCCAGCCATGACGATAAAATAAAACACGATCCGCTTTTTCAGCCGCTACAGATCAAACATTTGACGCTGAAGAATCGCATCATGAGTACCAGTCATGCCAGCGGTATGGATGACGATGCAATGCCGGGGGAGCGTTACCAGCGATACCACGAAGAGAAGGCAAAGGGCGGGCTGGCTTTGACCATGTTCGGTGGTTCGTCTAACGTGGCAGCGGATTCACCTTCCACCTTCGACCAACTGCGAGTCGATAGTGATCGGGTCATTCCCTATTTCCAACAATTTTCCGAACGTATCCATGCACAAGGGGCTGCGTTGATGTGTCAGATCACTCATCTGGGAAGACGCGGCGACGCCATGGCGGATAACTGGTTGCCGACCTTGGCGCCGAGTTCGGTCCGCGAGACCCTGCACCGCAGTATTCCCCGCCAGATCGACGAAAACGATATCGAACGTATCGTCAAATCCTTCGGCCAGGCCGCTCGACGCTGTTACGAAGGTGGTCTCGATGGTCTCGAAACGCATGCCGGCGCGCATTTGATCGGGCAGTTTTTTTCGCCCGATATTAATCGGCGCACCGATAAATACGGTGGCAGCATTGAAAATCGCGCGCGTTTCGCACTCATGGTACACGAAGAAATCCGAAAAAATATCGGTGATAATTTTCTGCTCGGCATGCGCATGTCGATTTACGAGGATCGCGGCGGTCTATCCGCCGAGGACGCGATCGCCATTGCACAGCTCTTAGAGCGAGAAGGCGCGATTGATTTTCTCAATTGTGTATCCGGTCGCATGGATACCGAGCTGAACCTCGCCGAAAAAAACATGCCGGGTATGACCGAGCCACTGGCGCCGTTTCTGCCACAGGTCGAGCGCGTAAAGAAAGAAATTTCACTGCCGGTTTTTCATGCGGCGCGCATCACCGACGTCGCCACAGCGCGACATGCCATTCGCAATGGTATTCTCGACATGGTGGCAATGACACGAGCACATATCGCCGATCCACAGATTGTTAACAAAATAAAACGCGGTGAAGAAAATCGCATTCGACCCTGTTTCGGTGCATCGCATTGCATGCACAAGAAACCTTCTTGTATTCATAACGTGGCGTCAGGACGTGAAACCGTATTGCCGCAGGTGATCGAATCAACAGAGGGCGATATTAAAAGCATCGTCGTGGTTGGTGGTGGGCCGGCAGGTATGGAAGCAGCCCGCATCGCTGCGGAGCGTGGGCATCGAGTCACCTTGCTGGAAGCAACGCCACATTTGGGCGGGCAGCTATTACTGGCGACTCGGACCGGTTGGCGCCGGGATATCATTTCCATAGTTGATTGGCGAATTTCGGAGCTGGAATATCTCGGCGTTCAGATATATTGTAATAATTACGCAGATGGTGTGGACGTGCTTGCCTATAACCCGGATGTGGTGATTGTCGCAACGGGTGGGTTGCCCAACTTTGGCGATCTGCAAGGAAAAGCACTTTGTAATAGCACCTGGGATTTAATCAGCGGAGATGTTAAACCGGCGAAACGGGTTCTGGTCTATGATGGCACTGGCAGGCACGAGGCGCTGTCCTGCGCGGAACAACTGGTCATGCAGGAATCGAATGTAATCTTCGCGACCATCGATGACAGAATAGGCGCTGAACTGGGCTATGCCGAGCGAGCGGTTCATCGTAAGCAATTGTATAAACTCAATGTTGATACGCGGTTTGATTTAATGTTGTATGCCGTGCGTCGTGAATGTGGACAGTTAATTGCAACATTCAGGAATGATATTACCGATGAACGGGTGGAACTGGAGGCCGATCAGATAGTGGTCGAGCGTGGGACTTTTCCTGTCGACGAAGTTTTTCTGGAATTAAGAGATCAATCAGCCAACAAAGGGGTTACCGATATCGATGCTTTGATCAATATTGACTCTCAGCCGTATCAGGCTGGCCGGAACGAATTTCTGCTGTATCGGGTCGGTGACGCTGTTAGTAGCCGTTCGGTGCATGCTGCGCTACTTGATGCTTTTAGAATTGCGGTTGCTTTGTAAAGCAGCTACTTAAATTAAGTGAGTTAAAAGCGTATAACCAGATACTCGCTATTCACGCTCGCGCAATTTCCCGAGCAATCGGCCGATAGTAAAGGAAGAACGAGGCACATAGATATAAGGTGTGCGTTCTATCGCACTGGCGCGACGGCGCATACGCACCAGACTGAAGACGACCAGAAAGAAATGATTCACCGCAATAAATACAAACAGTGCCGACGGACCAAACAAAGTGATTAACGCTGAAGTCGCGTAAGGACTTGCAATCGCACCCAGGGCATAGAAGAACATCAGTGCGGCGGAAAGTTCGACGCGTTGTTCGTTGGTGGCGAAGTCGTTAGCATGAGCCGCAGATACCGAGAAGATTGGAAAAGTCGTCAAGCCGAAAATAACCGATGCGGCCATCACCGTAGCGGTGCCGCCAGTACTGGCTAAAACGGTAATGCCGCAAGAAAAGATGGCGGCGACCGATAAACCGATCAACACCCAGCGTCGATCGTACTTGTCGGCGATCCAACCTACGGGGTATTGGGCGAATGCACCACCGGCGACAAATGCAGCGAGGAAGTAGGCGATTTGATCGTTTTGCAGTCCGACGTTTTCACCATAGATTGGCCCGACCATACGAAATGACGACGATGTCAGTGCTGCTGCCATCACGCCCGCCACTGCCAGTGGGGAACAGGCCCAGGCAAGGCCAGGCCGCAGGCGAGGTGCTTCAGGGGTTTCCGGTTGATTGGCCCGAGTCAGGGTCAGGGGTAGTAACGATGCGCAACAAAACAGAGCGAGCAAATTGTAGGAAACGTAATCGGCAGGTTCCAGTACCGCCACCAGGAGTTGTGCTGCCAGCGAGGCACCAGTATCAACGATGCGGTAGCTACCCATTGCCCGACCGCGATTGCTGTTGGTAACCCGGGCATTCAACCAGGCTTCTATTACCGTGTAACAACCGGCGATGCATAGCCCCGAAGCAACCCGCATCAGCGCCCAGGCGTAAGCGTCAATCACGATCATATGCGCGAGAAGGCCTATGGCGCCGGCTGCAGTAAATGCGGCAAAGGCCCGGCTGTGTCCGACTCGACCCATGAGACGGGGCGCCCACCAGCAACCGATAAAAAATCCGAGAAAGTGGGCAGAACCCAACAGGCCGACCTGTTGGGTGGAGAATTCGAGTTCAAGGCCCGATAGCGCATCGAGTGGACCGACACCGCCGGAGGATAATTGAAGTAATATAACCGAAAGAAATAACGCGAAAAATGAAGTGATTAATCCCATGAATCAAGTTTGAACAGGTTGCCCCATTTTGTCATTTTTTTTTGCACTGGAAAGTGATCATGCTAATGACCTGGTTTCACCGATATATCTCAGATTGTGCGCGTGAATTAGCATATTAGGGTGTATTAATTTACGCGCTGACGATTTTCCTCTGGGTAAGGGTTGTTACAGGCACCTATGTTCTTCCTCAGATAACCTCGTTCGTTTTTTTGGACGGCATGTTTAAAACCAACGGTTTTTCGTTGATTTTTCCGATTGATTAAAAATGTTGTCGAAACGACTGCGGGAGGGGAAGTTTATGCGGGTTTTTCCAATAAGTGAGCGGTAGAGATTTTCAAAACCGATCCCGCAATGCGTAATAGGTCATTCCCAACACCAGCCCGGGATAACGCAACCAGGCGCCACCGGGAAAAGGCCGGGTCGGTAGCCTGCCAAATAAATCTATTTTTTCGGATTCACCGGCGACCGCTTCGGCCATGATTTTGCCACCGAGTGTCGCCATTGCCACGCCATGCCCGGAATAACCCTGCGCAAAATAAATGCCTGCATTACTCAGCCGGCCGAAATGCGGCATGCGATTGAGGGTGACCGCTAGTGTACCCCCCCAGGCATAGTCGATGCGCTTGTCGGCGAGCCCCGGGTAGATCTCGAGCATTGGTTTACGCACGAAAGAACTGATATCGGCGGGGAAGTTGCGGCTATAGTTTTCTCCACCACCAAAGAGCAGGCGTTTGTCTGCGGACAAACGGTAATAGTTAATGACAAATCGCGAGTCGCCGATGGCGATATCTCTCGGGTTGATTGATCTAGCGGTTGCTTCATCCAAAGGTTCGGTGGCGATGATGAAGTTATTGATGGGCATGATTTTGACGGCCATGCTTTTTTCGAGTTTGCCCAGATAACCGTTACAGGCGATGATGATACTGTCGGCTTCTATAGTGCCTCGGTTGGTGATAATTTTATTTGGCTTACCCGCCTGGTAGCTTTCGACAATTGTATCTTCGTGTAGTATCGCCCCATTTTGTTGTGCTGCTGCAGCTAACCCGAGTGCGTAGTTCAGCGGGTGTAAATGCGCCGCACCCATGTCCAGACTGCCACCGTAGTAGCTATTGCTACCGGTTATTTCAGCCATGGCATCGGTTTGTAAATACTCTATTTGATGGTAGTTATACTGGCTCCGTAATTGCTCGACGTATTCCCGGGTTTCGGTTGCGTAGCCGCGTTTGTGGTCAGGGTGCGCTATGCCAGGTTTAAGGTCACATTGAATGTTATATTCGGCGATTAATTGCTTCGACAGATCTTTTGCGTCTTCGGCTAATTGCCAGAATTTGCCTGCATCGCTTTTGCCCAGCTTTTCTTCCAGATAGGGTTGATCTTTACGTTGACCGCTGCAAAGCTGACCGCCATTGCGCCCCGAAGCGCCCCAGCCGAGTTTTCGCGCCTCGAGTAGTGTTACCTGATAACCCTGTTTACCAAGATGCAAAGCTGCCGATAACCCGGTATAGCCGCCGCCGACGATACAGACATCGGTGCGGCAATCACCATCCAGCGGTTTTAAATCCAGTTGCCGATTCTGTGTTGCGTGATAGTACGAATCGGGATAATCGCTGGTGTCGCTGCGGTCCTGCGAGAGCCGGAATGCCATATAACTATTTCAGCTCGGCCTGCGTTAAATCAAGGCACTTCCAGGCGCGATCGATAAATTGGTCGATTTCTTCATGGCTTAAAACCAGCGGTGGCGAGATGATCATGGCATCGCCGACCGCGCGCATGATCAAGCCGTTATCGAAGCAGTGAGTACGACAAATAGTACCGGCGCCAATGTCCTTATCGAACTGAATGTAGTTATCCTTATCTTTGACCAGTTCCAGCGCGCCGAGCATGCCGATACCGCGGGCTTCGCCGACCAGAGGATGTTCGCCCAGTTCACGAAGACGTTTCTGTAAATAGGGTGCGGTATTGTCGTGTACCTTTGTGACGATATCTTCGCGTTGCATGAGTTTGATATTGGCAACCGCGACGGCGGCGCAAACCGGGTGACCGGAGTAGGTATAACCGTGGTTGAATTCGCCGCCCTGATTAATCAGGACATCGGCAACTTTATCGGCGACCATGACGCCACCAATCGGCAGGTATCCCGATGACAGGCCTTTCGCCATCGGCATCAGGTCGGGTTTAAGGTCGTACAAATCCGAACCGAACCAGTGACCGGTACGGCCAAAGCCGCAGATGACTTCGTCAGCAATCAGTAGAATTCCGTAGTGATCGCAAATCTTTTTCACTTCGGGCCAGTAACTTTCGGGGGGCACGATGACGCCACCGGCTCCCTGGACTGGCTCGGCGATAAATGCGGCGACCTTGTCGACGCCGAGTTCTTCAATTTTATCGACAATAGATTGTGCGACTTCGCGACCGAAATCGTTCGTATCGAGATCGGTACCGAGCTCACAACGCCTGGCGAACCAGTGAGGCTGCTCAACGTGGACAATGCCAGGGATGATGCCGCCCTGTTTGTGCATATCTTCCATGCCACCAAGGCTTGACGCCGCGATAGTACTGCCGTGATAGGCATTCTTTCGGCTGATAATTACACGTTTTTCCGGTTTGCCGAGAATGTCCCAGTAACGCCAGACCATGCGAATAACCGTGTCGTTGGCTTCCGACCCTGAACTGGTAAAGAAAGCATGGTTCATGTGATCGGGTGTTACTTCGGCCAGCAGTGCAGAAAGTTCTGCTGCGGGTGGGTGTGAAGTTTTGAAAAAGGCGTTGTAATAGGGTAGCTGTTGAATTTGCATGGCTGCGGCATCGATTATAGCTTTTTGACCATAACCCATATTGACGCACCAGAGGCCAGCCATCATGTCGAGATAATCGTTACCGTCGGAATCTCGTAGATAGACACCCTCGGCTGATTCAATAATACGTGCCGCCTGATCCTTCAATTCCTTAGGGTTGGTAAATGGATGTAAATGATGCGCGCCGTCCTGGGTTTGCCATCTTTCGGTATTGCCGGTGTGTATTGCAGCGTAGTGTGTCATGTTCGTTCTCCTGCGGTAACCGCTGGATATTGTGTTCTATGGTGGTTAATGTTTGAAGGCTTTAAACTTTAAGCAGCAGGTGCTCGCGTTCCCAGGGGCTGATGACATTGAGAAAATTATCGAATTCTACTTCCTTGACCGCAACATACACATCGATAAATGCGTCACCCAACACGTCGCGCAAAGATCGACAATCGGCGAGTCGCTGCAACGACTGATACCAGTGTCTGGACAATTGCATGGGCTTATTGTAGGCGCTGGTGGTTAGAGCCGCATCCGGTTTCAGCCCCCGTTTCATGCCGACATATCCGCAGGCCAACGAGGTTGCTATGGCGATATAAGGGTTTACATCGGCTGAGGCTATGCGATTCTCGACGCGCATCGATGCGGGGTCGTTATCCGGTACGCGGAATCCGGTCGTGCGATTATCGAAACCCCAGTGAAAATTAATGGGTGCCGACATTTCTCGCACAATACGCCGGTAGGAATTCACATAGGGCGATACCAGTGCCATGGCATGTGGTTGAAATTGTTGTAATCCGGCTATATGGCTGAGGAACAGGTCATTCGGCTCACCCTCTGGCGTCGAGAAAATATTTTGGCCGGTTTCAATGTCCTCGACGCTTTGATGGATATGCATCGCACTCCCGGGTTGATTTTCCATGGGCTTGGCCATGAATGTCGCGTACATATCATGGCGTAGTGCCGCCTCGCGCACTGATCGTTTGAACATAAAGGCCTGATCGGCCAGTTCCATTGGGTTGCCGTGTAATAAATTGACTTCCATCTGCGCCATGCCTTCTTCGTGGATCAGCGTGTCGATTTCGAGATTCTGGGCATCGCAAAAATCGTACATGTCGTCAAACATCGGATCAAATTCATTGACTGCGTCTATGTTAAAAGACTGACCAATGCGCTCAGTACGACCGCTACGGCCAACTGGCGGTATTAATTTTTGCCCGGGATCGATATTCGGTTGCAATAAATAGAACTCGAGCTCGGGCGCAACCACCGGTCTCCAACCTTCATCCTGATAAAGGTGGATTACGTGCCTAAGTACATTCCGTGGCGAAAACCCGATTGGCTGCCCCGCTTTATCGAAACAATCGTGGATAACCTGGGCAGAGGGTTCTTTGGCCCAGGGTAGCAAGCGAATTGTTGACGGGTCGGGATGCAAAATCATATCGACATCGACAGGATTGATATCGTCGAATATATCCGGGTAATCACCGGTAACGCCCTGCAGGAAAACTGATTGAGGCATGCGTATCACAGTGTTATCGACGAATTTGGAAGCGGGCATGATTTTGCCACGTGCTGCACCCGCCAGATCAGGGATAATGCATTCAACTTCGGTGATCTGATTCTTTTCTATCCACTCTTTCATGATTTCACCGGTTTTAGCAAGGGTCGCTTAATTAAACTAAGCATGACAACGTAATGCCCCGAAGACGACAGCAAGATATTGTGATCACAAAATCAAACTAAGTCAACCACTTGCCGTGTCGAACATGGAATGAGTCTGAAGGCTGGCAGGGTTTTGTGAATGATGGGGAGATGAAAACCATCATGAATCGCGAAGACCTAAAGACCATTGAACAACTCACAGATTTCCTCTCGGCTACCCATGTAGCTGCCTTTTGGTGATCAGCGGGAAAGATGGCAGTTATCGCTGGATTCAGAGAGTTTTTTTCCGACAATCGGTAGGGCAGTACGGGAAAGAAGCTGTGATAGATGATAGACCTGAACACCTATATTTCAGCCTCACATCATCCATAATCATACACACTGGAACGTAACCGGCCATTCCAGGCCGTCTTCCATTAACGCTTTTTATTCTTCCGAC
>CAZYYM010000126.1:0-9253 GCA_964651385.1 uncultured Gammaproteobacteria bacterium
CCATCAATCGCTTCCTGAACCGCAGACAATGTAGGTATACCGACGTTCTCGAGAACCTCTGTACTGGCCGCACCGGTGGAACCCTGCAAACCATCGAGTTCGACAAAGTCAAAGCCGTCTTTGTAAGCGATTTTGATATCGTCATTGACGCGTCCGGCGCCCATTTTGATACCGAGCGGTACCTTATGGCCGGTTGCTTCACGAAACTCTTCGACTTTAATGACCAGGTCGTCCGCACCCAGAACATCGGGGTGACGCGAAGGAGACCGCAAATCGATACCCTCGGGTATGCCTCTTATCGCTGCCAGTTCAGGCGTCACTTTCTTTGCCATCAGCTGGCCACCAAGACCCGGTTTGGCGCCCTGCGAGATATAAATTTCTATGGCATCCGCGCGCTGCATGTCCTTTACATTCCAGCCGAGTCGACCCGACAGGCACTGAAAAATTAATTGATCGGCTTCAGCCCGTTGTTCGTCGAGCATACCGCCCTCGCCGGTATTTTCAGAAATTCCGGACAATCGGGAAGCACGCGCCAGTGCAATCTTGACCTTACGGCTCAGCGCACCAAAACTCATTGGCGCTATCATTACCGGCATCGACAGACTTAACGGCTTCGCTCCATATCGGCCACCCACCGTGGTTTTTAAATTGATGTCATTGAGGTCTTCGGGGTTGCTTACTACCCTCGAAACGTCTTTGACGAAAGCAATATCGTTTAAATGCGGTACCGGTTTTGAAGCACCGTATCCGCGAATTCGATATCGGCCTACTTCTCCCTTAATCCAGATATCTTCCTGAACTTTAGGATTCCAGTAATTCGATGATTGCGATGAAACAAAGAACGGTTGCGGACGTGTGCGTGGCTCAGAATTGCCGTATCGTAACTTTTTTCCGGCATTCACAACTTTGGTGAAGTTCCCGTTAAACTTCAATTTATAGCGATCGAGAAAGGCCATAATCTCGTCACCTTCTCTGTCATCCATGTCGACAATCATGGCGTCGTTACCGAGGCTTTCGATCTTGCCGCCGACGAAAATCTCTCCGGCACTCATATCTTGACCGACCTTTTCGGCGCCATCGCCCAGTATGATAATGCGGCCGCCATACATCATATAGCCCGCCATAAAAGCTGCATTACCACCACAGCACAGCGTACCCGCCTTCATTACCTGACCAGCACGGCTACCCATGTTGCCACGAATAATGATTTCCGCTCCACGAATGGCGACACCCGCTATCGCACCGGCATTTCCACCGACAACGACAGAACCGGCGTATATGTTGTCGCCCACCGCCCAGCCGGCATTGTGTTCGATTTCGTAACGCGCACCATCTGACAGGCCGCCACAAAAATAACCGGCAGAACCTTTAATGCGCACTTTAATCGGATCGACCAGGCCGACACCGATATTGTGACGCGCGTCCGGATTAATCACTTCCACATCCCGGCCTTCGCGACCACAGTTGCGAATTCTCTGGTTAGCTTCGGTGATGCTGAAATTACTTAAGTCAATCGTGACCATGTCTTGAAAGTTCCCGGTGCAGGTTCGGTGGAATCGATAGATTGGCCTGGAAACAGGCGATTGAGGCTGACCTCTTCGGAAGCGATTGCAATCATGTCGTCAGTTTCAAATAAAACCATCGGTTTGGCCGCCAGGTAATCTTTTGCATAGCCTATCTCGTTTTGAGTCGAAACCAGGAAGGAAAACGTACCGTCAAGGTCGTCAATCGCGGTTTCAAGAACGCTGTCCAGTGTTTCACCCTGAGCAAGTTTGTCGGCGAGATATACCGCAACCAGCTCACTGTCGTTGTCCGTATGAAAGGTGAAATCACGGCGCTCCAGTCGACGCCGCATTTTCCAGTAATTGGTGATCTGTCCATTGTGTACAATGGCGATATCTTCGAAACCGGTCGCCCAGAACGGATGAGCGGCTTCGGGACGAACAGCCGATTCAGTCGCGAGCCGAACATGTCCAATCGCGTGGCTCCCCTTGATTTCCCCGACATGATATATCTTGTCGAGTTCATGTGCCGTGCCATCATCTTTAATGATGTCGAGCGTGTGGCCGACTGACACCAGTTTTGCGTGCTCTTCTATAACTTTAGTGAATTCGAGTAGATCACCATCAAAATTCACCGATATCTGGTATGAACAACCAACCGATTGTTCGCTTTCGATACTTGCATCGTGTTGAGCGAGCAGCATAGCAATATTGTCTATCGCCTTTTTCCGCGCTGCTTCATCCATTGGCACGATAAAACGCAATTGCAATTGCTCTTTTTCCTCGCCGTAAAGCGCGAAACCGGTACTGTCTGGACCGCGATGCTGACAACCATCGAGCATATCAATCAGTGTTTTACCAATATCATGGGAGCCTTTTCGCTTATACAAAACCCCTGCAATACCACACATAATAATGCCTCCGTAAAAGCCATTTATCGCGAGGGCTCAGCCTACTAGAGGGTCAGGAATCTGTCAACTGTTATGAAATTATGTTTCCTTACAGGAAACTTTAATTTTAGTTTATTCCGATGATAAAGACACGATAACGGACAGATAGCGACAGGGCAGTTCGAGAATCTGGTCGGGTCCATGTGATGCCTCGGCATCGAAAAACATCGAATCGCCTGGCTCGAGTAAATAGGTTTTATCGCCGTGGCGGTAAGTCACCTTGCCCTGGATCATATAAATCAATTCAGTGCCTGCGTGTTGAAACACCGGAAACACTTCTGACGGATCAGAAATGGTAATGAGATAGGGCTCGATGGTGTAAGGCTTGCCAATCGTATGCCCCAGCAATTGATACAGGTGGCCGGCTCCGCTGCCGCGACGCTCTATATTCAGTCCCTCCCCGGCTTTAATGACGGTAACATCCCGTTGTTCTTCAAACCCTTGGAACAACGAGGTGACCGGAACATGCAGTGCATTCGCCAGGGCGTTCAATGTCGCCAAAGACGGCGAGGTCAGTCCGTTTTCGATTTTAGACATCATACCGGACGACAACTGCGCCTGTTTGGCAACATTGGCAACAGTTAAATTCAATCGCTTACGAAACAGACGCACCTGCCGGCCTATCGCCATTTCGAGCGTCTTTACAGAACCCTGGTCTTCCCGTTTACTTTCGATTTCTGCGGAATTCTCTTTAATCAATGATACCTGCTCCGTTTCGAATTATTATCGGCCGAATAGAAACTATTCAGAGCATATCAAACAAATTGTTAGCCGTGGGAAAAATGTCCAGACGACGCCAACGAATCCAATCCGGCTATAAATCCCTTATAAGATTTTTCGGATTTCAATTCAAAAGGCTGCCGAGGGGACAAGACAGGAACTCTTTCAAGTTATTGCAAAAGCGGTCGATACCCAGACCGTTGGGTATATGCAAAATATCGCCCGAGATTATTTATACAGAGTCCGCAGAGTCAGTAATGGAGAATAAACAAACAATACTAGCCATCGATGACACACGCGAAAACCTGCTGGTACTCAAAGGATTGCTGGTGCCGAGATATACCGTACTGGCGGCGACAAGTGGCGAAGCTGCGTTGAAAGTGATCGAAAAGAACCGGCCCGATCTGATATTGAGCGATATCATGATGCCCGGTATGGATGGCTACGAGCTATGCCGGCAATTGAAAGCCCATGCTGAAACCGCCGACATCCCGGTGATATTTGTCAGTGCAATGTCTGAAGTTTCGGATGAGAAAAAGGGATTCGAGGTTGGTGCGGTCGACTATGTCACCAAACCAATCAAGGCTGAATTGGTCAGGATGCGCGTCAAAACCCATCTCGCTCTGGCCGATCAACAACGTACCTGCCACGAAATGGTGAAAGATCGTACGCAGGAGCTTGAACAAACCCAACGCGCCGCGATCCAGATGCTGGGTGAGGCCGGGCACTACAACGGTACCGATACAGGTATCTACACATCTGGGAGCTATTGTCAAAAGTGGTGTTTGAGGACATTGAATCAAGCAGCGGCCTGGTCGTCTGATGCCACTTCAACACCGTCTATAAATCGAACACCTCGAATTACCTTAGCCAGATAATCAAATCCCCTTAATCTTCTCCAAAGTGACAAAACCCGACCATTCCGGAAACGCTATATGCCCAGATAAGCTTTGCGTACATGGTCATTATCCATTAAGCCACTGGCATCACCTTCGAGGGCTACTGTTCCGGTTTCCAGAACATAACCGTGCCGTGCCAGCTCCAGTGCCAGCTCGGCATTCTGCTCTACCAGAATGACCGATACACCCTGACGATTTATTTCAACCAGTATTTTAGCAATTTCCTGAACAATTACCGGAGCCAGACCCAGTGACGGCTCATCCAGCAACAATAGATCGGGTTTCGACATCAACGCGCGACCGATAGCGACCATTTGTTGTTCGCCACCACTCATTGTCCTGGCGGACTGATCTCTGCGTTCCAGCAGCCGCGGAAAATGCTTGAATACCTTTTGCAGATCCTCTTCGATCCCTTCCTTGTCATCTCTTGAAAAAGCACCCAGTAACAGGTTCTCGGTAACCGTTAAATCCTTGAACACGCGTCGTCCTTCCGGTACATGCGCAATACCCATTTTCACGATCTTGTCGGCCGATAAATTATCGATACGTTGACCCTTGAACACAATTTCTCCGGCACTCGGGTGATCCAGACCGGAGATGGTACGCAAGGTCGTGCTCTTGCCCGCGCCGTTGGACCCTATCAATGTGACGAAATCGCCTTCTTCAACTTGAAGCGATATGCCTTTTAGCGCGGCTACCTGCCCATAATGAACGTGTATATTGATGGCCTCCAAAAGCATATTATTTCGAGCTCCCCAGGTAAGCTTCAATGACACTGTCATTATTCCGAATTTGTTCCGGTGTCCCTTCTGCCAGCAACTGTCCGAAATTCAATACCGTCAGGTAGTGGCACAGCCCCATGACAGCCCTCATGTCGTGCTCGACCAGGATAATGGTAATACCCGACTCCTGAACCTTGCGAGTGAGGTCCATCATATGGTTGGTTTCTTCCGGGTTCATACCGGCAAAGGGCTCATCCATGAGCATTAGTTTCGGTTCGGAAACAAGCGCAATCGATATCGCCAGAGCGCGCTGCGAACCCAGCGGCAACTGGGACGCCAGCTGATCCCTACGATCACTCAGACCCATGAAATCAAGCACTTCCATGACCTTTTCAGCGGCGGCTTTTTGCCTCTGGTTATCCAGCCCGAGAATAGCGGAAAATAGATCGGTTTTGGCTTTAATATGGCATCCTACCAGTGCGTTTTCAAAGACGCTTAATTCCTGGAACAGAGTTGTTTCCTGGAAAGTACGAACTATGCCCATTTCTGCAATGCTATGGGGTTGCATTCCTTCAATGTTCCGCCCCTGATAAATGACACTACCCGTAGTAGGCGTATAGAAACCGGCAATATTTTTGAACATCGTACTTTTACCCGCGCCATTGGGGCCGATCAATCCACGAATCTCTCCTTTCTCAACCTGAAAGCTGACATCGTTAAGTGCAGTTAAACCACCGAACTTCTTGGTTACATTTTTTACTTCAAGTACAGGCACAATGTTCTCGTTAGCAGTTTATTTATCGCTTAGAGGCGGCGTATCGGGGTCATTGCCAATTCCAAACCAGGCTTTAAATTTTGCTGGAATACTCTCCAGTCCCAGAGGTAAAAACAAAATGGAAATAATCAGTACCGCGCCATAGATAGCCGGACGTATTTCTTCAAATCCGCGAATCGATTCATCAAAAATAGTCAGCACCACGACGCCCAGAACAGGTCCATAAAACCTGTTATAACCTCCGACGATAACCCAGATCAGAATAAATACCATAAACCCGATACTAAACTGGTTAGGCGTAATGGTTCCGAGATAATGGACTTTCAGCGCACCGGCAATGCCGACAAAAAATGATCCAATGACAAATGCCAATGCTCGATAACGCCAGGTATTGACGCCAACCGATTCGGCTAAAGGGGCTTTCCAGTGTACCGCGTGCAGGATCAGGCCGATTCGCGAGTTTTCAATTCGGTAGAGAATAAATAAACAAAAACAAACGGCAGTCAGGGTCAGGTAGTAATAGGGAATAGCGTCAAGGAAATCAATACCGCCGATGATCGGTGGTTCAACACCGCTTAAACCGCCGGTACCACCGAATGGATTAACATACTGAATCCAGAGCAGCCGGATAGCTTCACCGGCAGCGAAAGATCCAATCAGGAAATAAAACTGTGTCATTCGAAATAACGGAAAACACAATACCGCAGCTGTGACTGCGGCTACGCCACCCGCCAGTGGCAAGGTAAACCACATCCCCAAATCAAAATTTTTGAATAACAATGTGGCTGTATAGCCCCCGACTCCCATCATAACCGCATGGATTAAAGACCACTCTCCTGTCAAAGTTACTATTCGATAACTGGCGACGACCAGCACATTAATCGTCAAAAAGATGAGTAAATCCTGGTGATGAAATTTCAAAAAATGCGGAACAGCCACGAGAGCCGCCAGTAAAACGAGGCCGCCAGAAACTTTTTTTAATTTGCTGTTCATGTTACTCGCTCACCCTGATGCCCATGATACCGGTCGGCTTAACAATCAGAACAATGACCATGAGAATTAATCCGCAAATCGTGGCGACGGTTCCACCGAAATAAACCGTGATAAATGTATGAAATAAGGCATATAAAACAGCGGCCAGGACAGCACCCGACAAACTGCCGACACCGCCCACAATAGTGACGATAAAAGCGGTAATAATGACATTATGACCCATGTGCGGGTTAATATTGGTCAGTGGCGCCATTAACGCACCCGCAAGTCCTGCTAACGCGGCACCGACACCAATCGCAATCATCGAAATGCGGTTGATATTGATCCCCTGCAGCGCAGCCGCTTCCCGGTCCAGTGCAACGGCTCTTAATGCCCAACCCAGCTTGGTGCGGGTCAGGAAATACCACAGGGTCGATAAGGCGGCTACTGAAACCAGTAAACTAAAAATACGTTGGTTAGGAATTCGAAGCGTATCAAAAATAACTAAAGTTCCATGAAATGGTGGTGGCACCTGTTTCGACGGACCTTCGCCACCGACCAGGGTTGCAACAACCTGCAGCATGAACAACACACCGATCGAACAAATAAGCCCTGCCAATGGATCATCGCGCGTAAGCCGGAATAAAAACCGCTCCATCAATAGACCGATCAACGTCACCAGTACTATGGCAACGCCAATTGCCGGGATAAAGGCGAGTCCATTTTGTGCGTGAAGCAACCATATCGTATAGGCGCCAATCATAACCAGCTCGCCGTGTGCGAAATTGACGACACTCATAACCCCGAAAATAAGCACAAGACCAACAGCAAACAGGGCAAAGAAACCGCCTTGTATCAGTCCGTTAACGATAGATTGGAGAAAAAGCTCCACGAATGCACCCCTTCATTATTATGGTCATATATAAACCGCATACCGCTGTCGCAGTCCCGAAGATTTGAAACAGGAGAGGATATAACCCCTCCTGTTTCAGCCTCCTCTTGAGAGATGTCGCCTGCTTAAACAGTACGCAGGCCGAGTTCCTTCATGTGCTTAATCAATACGTTCTTATTTTTGGCTAACCAGTCGGTAACGCTTCTGAATTCCTGGATACGAGCTTTGCCGTTTTCAACCATGACAACCGGCCAACGGCCGACCACAGCATTATCCTGCCCCCAGAGCTGGCTTCCCCACCATTGCCCGCCGCCGAATACGAACGCGGGATTAATGGTGAACTTGAGCGCCTTCAGGACATCAGTCGGATCAGTACTACCTGCCGCTTTCGCACCTTCGATCCAGTTCAGTAGGATAGCCGGGTATTCCCAGGAAACCGCCGACCAGTCGTTCGGGTGATCCCTTCGGAACTTGGCATCAAAGTCGCCCGGATTTGGGAAGTTAACGCCCTTATCATTGAGTGCCGGATCGTCAAAATCAGGGAACTGGAAGATGGTGCCGTCGACAAACTCTTTACTGGTTTTGGCGATAATTTCGTCGTAATAATCCAGCGTACAGGAAATGATCTTGCCCTTGAAACCCTGATGGTACAGTTGCTCCATCAGAGGTGTCACATAGAAACTGGTCGCCATACAGAAGATATCGGGTTTATTGGCCAGTACCGAGCTGACAATTGGTGCAAAATCGGTAATGTCAAAACCATGCAGATTGACGTCGACGACTTCAATTCCTTCCACTTCGAAAGCCGCCTTATAGGTTGCCGCTGACTGTAAACCATACTCTGCATCGTTATTGGTGACGATTGCGGCGGTTTTCGCATTTGGGAAATGTTTAGCCAACCATTCGACGCCCGTTACATTATACAGGGGATGGGACTCACAGGTTGCAATCAGGTAATCCGATTCAGTGGTAATATCACTGGGTAATAAAGTTGTCGTCAGCATTTTTTTGCGATTTGCCCAGGGCAGAACCGATGCGACGGTTGAACCACCTAACATCATGACCATTTTCACTTCGTCTTCCAATACGAGCTTTTTATATCCCTGTACCGCTTTCTCGGTATCATAAGCGTGATCGTAGGCCACCATTTCGATATTGTATGTCTCGCCGCCAATCTCGACGCCACCGGCTGCATTGATATCATTGGCAATGATTTCACAGCCATATAAACCCGGTAGTCCCCAGGGAGCATAATCCCCGGTCATCGGGATATTCATACCAATCTTTACTGTCTTATTGTTTGCCGCAAACAGACCTGTCGGCAAGCCGGAAGTACCAGCTACCACTGCACCTGCCGCCGTAGCGCGCAGGATATCTCTTCGAGTAACACCCATAATTTGAATCCTCCAAAAATCACATTTAAAATTTATATCGAATGCCGCGTTAACCAACGGTTTTCGATTCTAAGTTGCAAAACAATAATTATTATTTTGAATATTTTCAAATATCCATTCTCTCTGCACACCGGTATTCGTCAATTACTACTGAGGCATACTACCAAAGAGGTAAAATCACCTGAATCCAGTATAGTGACAATAGATATACCGATAAACAGTTTACCGTAACGAAATTAGTCTGAATATTCGGGTAAACACGTAGATGGCCGATAGCCTTATTCCCGACTCGCACCCGGGCCAACACGACTATGATCCGAGCGGATACTTTTATTATTAAAAGTCCGGTAAATAATATAGAGTGGCTTAATGACCCGTTAATCCTTTGACGACAGGTAGTCTAACAACATAGGTATGAGGGATACAG
>CAZYYM010000127.1:0-4889 GCA_964651385.1 uncultured Gammaproteobacteria bacterium
TCACCTTCAATGACATGGGAAACATGTGATCGACAGGTCCAGCGTGGTTTGCCGTTAACCGTCATCGCACAGGAGCCACACATACCAACCCGACAGGCAAAACGATAGGACAGATCAGGGGCCAGGTGTCGCTGTATCCAGGTAACCACATCCAGCACGGTCTGGCTTTCCAGCGCAGGCACTTCATAGGTAACATAGTTGCCAATTTCATTGTCGCTACGCTGAATTTTTACCTTGAGTATATTGGCCTGTTTTGACACAGATAAAATTCCTCGAATTTTGAGCGGCGCTGGGTATTTGCAAGGATGTGACCCAGCTGTCGACAATTTAACAGAAAAAATAAATATTGATCAAACGAATAATATTGAAGTCTGTGTTAACGATTTGTTTATCAAAACCTGACTGGGTCAGTCAATTCATCCCTAAGCGGATGGATCAAAAAGAACCTTTGTTCGTCCGGAGTCTTTTACTATTTTCAATAATTGTCGCCACAGCAGGTTCACCAGTTTTTGTCTGGCGCTATCTTCGCGACTTAAAACACCCAATACCCGTGGTTTGGCCGAATCACCGAGTGGAATCGATTTCAAATACCGGTCTTCCGGCATCGAACAACAGTTCATCGGTACAATGGAAACACCCAGATTGTTTACAACCATCGCGGCAATCGCTTCCAGGGTATCGAGTTCCATTTTCTCATTCACCCGAATGTGATTGTCACGCAGCCATTGATCAATCGCCTTGCCGACCCATGCTTTGCGGGCAAATCGAATAAAAGGCTGAGTCTCAAGCACTTCACGCGCATCATTCGATGGAGTATCCCTGGCGGTAAGAACAACGAGAGGCTCCTCGGTAAATGGTCTCCATAACAGATGATCGTGAATGGTAGGTGGTTCGGTCATCACTGCCGCGTCGAGAAACCCCCTGTCCACCTGAGCATATAAATCATCGGACAACCCGGGATAAATGCGAATATGCAGGTTATCGTAATTTTTCTGCAAAGCCTTTAATGCCCGCGGCATCACGCCGGTAATCGTGGTCGGTACGGTGCCTACCGTGAGATTTTCCACGATATCCATCACGCCGCCCAATGCGGGCTTTAATGCCTCATATCGTATGATCAGATCGCGGGCCTTGGGTACCAGGGCATAACCGGCCGGGTTTAGCTCCGGAGGTCGCTTGCTTCGATCGAACAGAGTAACACCGAGTTCCTCCTCTAACGCTTTCATCTGCTGGCTGACGGCAGCGGGAGTCAGGCTTACCGACCTGGCGGCCCTGGCAAATGTGCCCCGTTCAGCAATTGCTATCAAGGTTTTTAATCGACGGACGCCCATCTGTGTTGATTATCGGATAATATAAATCGGACTCGACCAGACGAAATGCCCATCTTCGTGGGTAATCCGCACATAAAGGGCATTATCCCGATCATCGGCCAGTTCGATGCGACGTTCCAGATTGACAGCATAGTGCGGATTATCATCCGGCAGGCGAAAAATACGGATGCGCCTGTCGATACCACCGTTGGAAAATACCCATTCATCCCGGCCAATATCCTTAATCGCTATTTCTTCTTTTATCAGCGCAGTATTAATCTTCAATGTGCCGGCCATTGGATCGTCCAGCACGGCCTCAAATCCACCGAAGCCACCCGTCGTTAACGCTTCCCATTCGAGTTTCTCGGGCGAAATCTGTTCGAAGCGTTTATCAGGATTATAGCGATTAACAGGCGCGAGACGGCCGAACCTATTCCCGCTCAATTCAGCATAACCATCCCAGTTCGTCTCACGCCCTCTTCCGCGATACTCCGAACCTTCCCACAGAACCCGGATTCGTCGACCCAGATCCTCTTCTGTGTAGGGCCGATATACTTCAAGCGTCTGCAAACCGTTGCGGATATCGATGCGTTCGATTGGCGAGGGGCCATGTACATCGATTCGGAAAGTCACTGCAGAATCGTTACTGCGCAATATATCCCCCATCATCGCCTCGTTCACCTGGCGGCAAGTGCTTCCGTCAGCTAAGGGATCGTCAGCAAGCAAATCCGCCTGTTGGTCAAATATGGCCTGCGTGTTGAGGATCACACGACTACCGGTAGTGCCGTAATGATGCCGCTTTGTTAGCGCTTCCATGAAGCCTGCCCGGGTGAACGACGGTGCCAGCAGGCAGGTTAAACCACCATAGGCGCCGAACTTGGTAGCGCCGGGATGGGATGCGCCCGGTCGGCCCTTATGGCCATCTGAATTGGATACGATACCGACGCGATAGCCCTGCCTGAAGGCGTCTTCAATCAACCATTCGAAGGTACCCCAGGCCGAATGCACTTCGACAGAGCGTTCCAGCCGCTGATCATGAGCGACTTTGATATCTGCGTATCGCCCACCAATGTGGGCGAATACACAGCAATCTTCATCCTTGAGGGCATCGAACAGGTCACCAGCCGAGGTGGCGTCCGTATCGATATCGTCGAGATCATCAACCAGGGCATGGGATGAACGGTGAATCTGTCGCCCCTCCTGCATATGCAGTACATTTCTGTCTCCACCAAGCCCGGTATTACCCGACCATTCCCATCCGGGAAACACGATAAAATGACCATCCTCGGTGAACTCTGCTGAAAGCTCATTCAAATGCTGCCAGAATTCGCTGGTAATCTGGAAATCATTGCCCTGATGCACGCAGACGTCGAGAAATGCCTTATCACGCGCAAATTCATAAAAATCGCGTGCCGAATTGGTACCGATTGTTTCCTCCGACTGACCATGTAAATCCCCCCAGTAAGGCAACAAAACAGCCTCAGAGGTATTCCGCAACGGATTCGAAGTACAGACTGTGTGACCACTATCATCGACCAGACTGATGATCAGATCACCGGGTTCAGACACGCTCAAACCATCGATCATGGCCGAGAATTGACCGGGACTGAATTGTACTGCTGCCGGTAACCCATTAACCGGCCGGGTCGATTGCAGGCTAAAAGTTGCATCACACTGGTCCGATGGATTGCCCCAACGATCTTCGCCTTTGATCCGTAAACTAAACATCTGACCGACTTTCCGCTGCGTTGGCACAATAGCTTTGTAGAGCACTGCTTTGCCCGGGACAATGGCTATCTCCGGTTGCTCGGGTAACTCAACGTAGTTATAGGTCGCGATCGCATCGACCAACACCCGGAATTCGAAAGTGTGTTCGCAAAATGTCTGCAAACGGATGCCCGGAGAACCGTGTCGCCGATCACCAAAGCGCACCGTGATCTGATCACCCTCACGCAGGAAACCCCTGACCACTTTGATATAGAGTGTCTTGTCCCAGGGACGGATATTGCGTTTCATGTCGTACTCGACATGCAGCACTGCGCCATTCGATGCCTCGACCGTTGTATAGTTGGGCATCTCTGGATTATCGAATTGCGGCCTGCCCATATCGGAAGCAAACCTGTGTACAATTTTAATAGAACCAGTATCGTCGATGCCGAAATACCCGGCGGTATAAGTCACAGTAAAAGACTGAAACGAACCGGCTTCGAATTGTCCGCTGGGTTCAACCAATGCGGTGCCCATTCTTTCCGGCAGGTAGGTTGAGTGAGGCATTAGCGTTCCCCGAGGAATAGATAAAATTATACTGATGACAAGGATTGGCGTAAAGTTAAACCATTTAAACAGGTGGACGAGCCTATTGTTCGATTTCTCTCAGTGGCTGAATCTACCCGGCTTATTAATTCATGCAAACAAGACTTTCGGCTCCTGGTTCAAGCAGCCTTGCTCACAGGTTGCCGATACGGAGAACTCAGTAAAATTCTGACTAGCCATGTTAATACGGATACCGGCCTAGTATACGTTAGCGCAGAAGCCAAATCAGGCAAAGGACGCCACGTGACACTATCTGAAGAAGGACTGTCTTTTTTTGATGACCAGATTACAGGTAAGACTGGGCTAGCATATGTTTTCACTCGACAGGATGGAGGCCCATGGCTAAAGAACCACCAAAGTCGCTTGATGAAAACAGCCTGCGAGCAAGCGAATATCGACCCACCAATTGGATTCGATGAGCTGCGCCATACGTATGCTTCGTTGCTGGCTCAGACTGGTGCGGATCTGTTAACCATTTCCAAGTTACTTGGGCATGCCGATACTCGCATTACCAGCCGACACCATGCTCACCTTTGTGACGAAACGCTTGCGAATACTGTTAAGAGTCTTTTGCCATCTTTTAATTATAAAAAAGAAGATAAAGTGACTTCTATTAGATAGCAAAATCAGTCACTTTTCCTACTATGATTTTGGAAGGTTAATGCAACAATCGAAAATACCTGGCTTAGAACCTGTCTAATTACTGCTTGCTCTATTGCTTGGCTGCCAAAAACGACCGATTGATTTTATTGGCACGATTTTCAATGACATCGACAATCCGTCCTATGACCTTTTGTTCCTCCGGTATATTGCTGCGATGTTGAGCCAGTTCCTTCGCTTCTTCGAATATCTGCTTCTTCAGTTGTACCAGGGTCTGCCGCACAAGTTTGTAGCCTATTTCGATGTCATCGGAAAACTGTTGCCAACGCCTTTCAATAATCCAGTCCGGCCTGTCTTCACCACCAACACGCATCGCTAAACGATCAGTCAGGTCTGGATAAACAGCGGTACTCATCATGTCATAAAAAGGCGCAAGCACCGGCCCCTGCCCGGTGAGTAGCAACGATATATTCTTGCCATGGGCATCGGCATTGCCAATCAGGAAATTGTAGATGACCCATCTCAGTAATGTCCGCATATCGGCTACGGGTTTGATGCTATGATCTCGCACCAACTGAAAGCACTGCTCCAATGTAGGGCCGCCTTCTTTCTCATATTTCTGATCGGGCGCTATGCTCATGGCCTGACAGAAATCCTCCTGATGTA
>CAZYYM010000127.1:4989-9177 GCA_964651385.1 uncultured Gammaproteobacteria bacterium
CGTTTTCAAATCGAACAGGCAGTTTATTCTGTGCGCCTGCCAATGACAGGCGGATTCCCGATTCACCGGCTAGCATCGGTCGCCTGGGCAGATCGGCGATCAACTCATTTAACGCGTCATCATCAAGACTGTGGTATTTACCCGGTCCTTCAGGCTTATCGCCCAGAGGTAAAAGGCTCACCGCGCCAGCGCATTCACCACCCACGGCTTCCAGTAAAGCAAAATCATTTTGCTCGGACAAACCCAGTTTTCGCGCAATATTTTTTCTTAATTCCGATTCCGGCAAAAGGTTAGAAAAGAATGAACGTGCCCGATCATCGGCATAGACGTCACTTTGCAACGGCAACGCAATCGAGAGTGGAATCGCATCTACATCTGACACCCAATCCTGTGCATACTGAAAAACGAACCGGCGTCGCTCATCCAGCCATAGCTTTCCGACAGGGCGATTTAGCAGATAGACTTCTAGAATATCGATCACGGATTAAGACTCTTTTGTGATGTTCTCTTTCGGAGAATTATTCGATAGCCAGCTTCGGGGTTGCACACTGACTTCGAGTCCCAGGCTTTTGAGAACTTTTAGAACCCTGCCCAGTTCCATGGTGGCTTTTCCGTTTTCCAATTCTGATATAAATCTGACCCCCACACCGCACAAAGCCGCGAACTCAACCTGAGTCGCCCCTTGCATTTTACGTTGCGCCCTAACGCACCGACCTAGTTGATGCATATTGCTTATTTTCCCGAACGGTAGTGAATGAGTGTTATTCATGAGTCATAAACCAGTAATTTCCCGTACGGGAATATAGGGTAAAATACACGCCAATGAAAGTAGTTTATTCCCGTTCGGGAAAATAAAAGCATCGGCTAACGATGCTAGCCTTACGATGAACAGTTATCCAATACAGAATGTATTCAAGCACAACATAATAATGTAGTCATAGCTCACCTGATGAGCCATGCATATATGATAATGTCGCTATCAAATGGTACCGAATCGATAAAACATGGCAGGGCGACCTTTTTAACATGGATAGCACTCACACAGCAGTTCAGCACTCAGGAGTAGTTGTCACCTACTCAAATATTAACAACCCGAAGCATCACCAATCAGAAAACCCGGCTCCCCGTCAAAAGCCTTCTCTCCTCTTTAATACAGTCAACATCAATTTAATCGCGATCAGATGTCTCTGGCTTCGCAGTAATCGTTTATCCGATTCAGTGATCGTAGCGGCTGTCGGGGCTTTATTGCGCTGGCTCGATCATCAACTGAACTCACCGATAGAGGTAGCCGATCGGGATGGTATTCGAATCGTTAGAATCTTTCAGTGTCTTCACTATGTGAAAAATGAGCGGCAAAAGTCCTTCTGTAGTTTTTTAAAGCACAGACAAGCAAAAAAGAGTGTTCGTATTGAACATACCACCGTATCTCTGAAACCGATGCTGGTATCGAATCACTGGATGCATGCTGTTGTCAACCTGGCTATACCAGGAGAGTATTTACAGGATATCAGACAAAACAAAGTACTTTTTAACCGCATAATTTTCGAGACAGTAAAATTGTTATCCAGAGACGGACGATTTATCCTGCTTAAATATCGATACCTGCCGTTAGCGATCGAAATTGACCCGCGAGTGAAGGACATAGCGGCGACGCTATTTAAGAAAGGAAGCGGGACAAACGAAGACTACACGCTGATCTGGCGCAACCTAGCGGTTTACCAGCAACTCATCGACGAGGGAAACCCGTTCATTCAGTTCTTCCATTCATCTAACCTGTTTCATTTCAAACAGATGAAAAAATCCACCAAAGGGGAGCATCGATACCCTGTTGGTCTGCCTCCGGAGAAATCAACCCAGTTTGATCTGCATAAACTCAAGGCTTTTCTACGAAATGAAGGCAATGGCGATAAGCTTTGGCGATATCTTTATAAACATGGAGATAGACTGTTTGAAGCACTCTATTCGCTCAAGCCCGAGTTGAAAACCAATTACGCCGGTTTACACTGTTATCTGAATTTCCTGGTTGGACTCAACTCACCATTACCACCCACCCCGAAAATTTTGCAAGCCTTATTGAGTATGCAGGGGTATCTACCCGATACAGATCCTCTACCCTTTCTGGATGCAGGGAATTTAAATTCACCGGTATTACAACTGGCGCTGGCATATTATGGCGATAAGCCTGTGATTACCGAGGAGGATATCGATGATTTTCTACTCGTCATGTACCGAGATCAGGATCACGGCATTCATTTCGATAAAAACAGGAAGAAACAGGGCTGGCGCTGGCTGGTAAACAAATGCCGACATTGGGAAGTTGCCTATAGTCAATTCCTGATTCGGAAACAAATCACCTGGAAAAGGTTTATCGGTGACATCGAAATCGATAACTACCGATTTAGGGAAATCAGCAACCATTGTGAATTACATGCCACGGCAGCCAGAATGCGAATATGCATCGAAAACTATGTTAGCGAATGCGTTGAAGACAAAAGACGTTTTTTTACCATTCAGGAGCCCGACGATAGCCAAATTATAGCTGTCATTGGTGTTAGCCTGGTAGATAGCAATTGGGCAATCGATGATGCACGAGGTTTCGGCAATTCCGCCCCGGACTACGCAATCAACGAACCTTGCCTTGAACTAATCGATCATATGAATTTGAAATCATGAATAAAGAAAAATTCTTATCCGAAGTCACCAACAGACTATCCAGGCAATTTCACGCCAGTAAGGAAGGTTATCGCATCGCGGATTCGGAACGGCATCGACTTGAAGGCTTTATCCAGGCAGGCATATTTCTACAAATCGCCACGCTGCCGGAAATAAAAGTCATAATGGAGGATATTCATCTATCAATTTTTGGAGTAACTATAGAACAAAGAAACAAGGAAAAATCAGCCCAATGGAATGATGGAGCCAGGGACTATGAACAATACGAAATTCCAACCTTTCAACGATAATATTTACTTTTAAGCACAATGGAGTTGGGTAAATGACCTGGATACCAGACTGGGACAATATGGATCGTAAGGAACTTACCCTGCACTATTTTGATGAAGAATATGGTGAAGTTTTGACAGAAACAGCGGAATTTTCAAATGAAAGCAGCGATACCTTCCGGCTTCTGCAACACCCCCTACTCATGGACGAGAAGTTCAGATGGGGTGATCTGATAAAAGCGACCCGCATCGACTGGAAACATTAAACCGGTACGAAAATCACCTTGATCGTAAGTTTCAGCGCACGCTGGCAATGCTGGTTAAGCTCAAAGAGCTGAGAAAGGCTTAAGTTGCCAAATGATTTCGGCAAAAACCGATCGCAACTTTTTTTATTCTCTAAATCTGTTTCGCAAAAACAGCTTTTTCATGAGGCCGTAGACATGGGTGGAATAGGCAGTGGTAGGCGATGGCACTTGTACGCAAAAGATACGACCAGCGATTATCTATCCATCGATGTCAGGCGTTGGCAGAGAGATGGTTTACTTAAACCCGATCAATGGTTTGGTTGGCAGTGGAAGAGTTATGGCGAAGTCGCCGCCTCCATCCAGGTTTATGCAAAGAAAGATAGAGTCACCCTGATGTATCGCTACCAACGAAATGGAGGCGACTGGAAGGATGAAAGTTATCCCGTTTACCTGGACTGGACAGAATGCCATCTTGGTGGAAAACGCCCCTGGTTTTTGTGCCCGGCAAGTGGTTGTGGCCAGCGTGTGGCGCTACTCTACCTAGGCGGTATTTTTGCCTGTCGTCACTGCTACCAACTGGCATATCAAAGTCAGCGTGCCCCCCCTCATGAACGGGCAGCTCACCGTGCAGATCGGATTCGAGAAAAGCTCGGCTGGGAACCAGGCATCGTAAATGGAAAAGGCTGGAAACCCAAAGGGATGCACTGTACGACATTCGAGCGGCTAACCAAAGAACACGATAATTTTGTTCAGTATTCAATGGCAGAACTAGCCGCCAAATTAAATCTGTTAAGGTGAGTCGATTAACGACTGGATGTGAATGGAAAGAATCGTTATCGAATCAATTTCTTGTTACACAGATTACACATGAGTTATACATGAGACATATCGAAGGCATAAAAAAAGGCCTACATTTCTGCAAGCCTTTGATTATCTTATAGAATAAATGGCGTCCCCAAGGGGATTCGAACCCCTGTTACCGCCGTGAAAGGGCGGTGTCC
>CAZYYM010000128.1:0-9150 GCA_964651385.1 uncultured Gammaproteobacteria bacterium
GCAGCAGCCGGGAGATAGCCATGACAGCCATGCCCAGTGTGAAAATTGAAACTACTGCCCTTGCGGAAAATGAGACTTCAAATATTACCCATTTAACGCCTCGATTCGTGAATTGTCGGGTTTGTAATGCAATGGGCGGATGTTTGTCGAAACATTTGCTCGAAGGTCACTGTGAGCCTGACAGATCGTTGAAAAGTAATCGAGGTATCGAGGGCGGTGAACACATCTATCGCGAAGGCGATGATTATGGCTACCTGTGTGTCGTACGTAGTGGATCGATAAAATCGTATTTGATTACGGATGATGGTGAAGAACAGGTGCTCGATTTTTTTCTGCCAGGTGATGTATTCGGCCTCGATTGCTCGAAAGATCAGGGTAGAATGTCTTCTGCGGTGACGCTGGAAACTTCGACGGTGTGCCGCTTACCGATCGAAGATTTTGACGATCAGGGTATCAGTCAACAATTGCTCAATATAACTTCTTCTCAGCTATCGCGTGATCACAATCTGGTACTAATGCTCGCGAGGAAAGATGCAGACGGACGCCTATCCAGTTTTCTCTGTGATCTGTCGCGTCGTTATCGGGCACGAGGTTATTCGTCTCTGACGATCAATTTGAGCATGTCCCGGCAGGATATCGGTAACTATCTTGGCCTTGCTGTCGAAACTGTGAGTCGGACATTAACCCGATTTCAAGAAAGCGGATTGATTACGGTCAGACGCCGCACAGTTATATTCAATGACCTGAAAATCCTACAGTCGATTGCCGGAGCACAGGCCTGGCATTGATCACGTTCGTAGTGGCAGACCCGTGTCTCTGCCGGTATTTAGAACCAGGACAGACACACAGGTCTGCCCCTACAGGCATTTCTTAATAATTTCGTGAAGCTCCGGCCTTTATTTAACTATCTTTTGGCGACCCTGTTCTTCGAGTCAGTGTAGGAATTTAAGCCACCAACCGGTCTTGTGCAGGTAGTAATCAGGTATCGGATGATCTGATTCCACCAGGCAGCAAAACCCGTAGACTCTGTCTACGACGATTGATTCGGCTGTCAACAAATGATAACTTCGGCGCTGTTTGCGTTCGAGCTTCGGGCATGAAATATTCATCACTGGTAGAAAAAATTAAAGGTGGTTCCGCTGATGTGTGGGATTCGCACTATGCAGCCGTTGCAGCCCGAAAACGTGGCGAGGATGTGATCGTACTCAGCGTTGGTGACCCGGATTTTGATACGCCAACGGGTGTCGTCGATGCCGCGACGCGAGCGATGCAAACCGGCGATACACATTACACTTCGATTAAGGGCCATGATGATTTACGCGCTTGTATTGCCGAACGACATTCTCGGTCCAGCGGACAGCCGGTAGATCTGGACAATGTTATAATTACTTCGGGCGGGCAGAATGCTTTGTTCGCCGTGTCTCAGTGCATTTGCGATGTAGAGGATGAGGTGATTGTCCTGCAGCCCATGTATGTGACTTACGAGGCGACTATAAAGGCTGCGGGTGCAACACTGGTGCCGGTGGTCCTCGATATCGATAGTGGTTTCAGCCTTGATGCTGCAAAACTCAGGGCAGCGATAACTGCTCGTACCCGTGCTATTTATTTCGCCACACCGAGCAACCCCACCGGTATTACACTTAAACCTCATGAATTACAGGTAATCGCTGCGATTGCCATCGAGCACGACCTCTGGGTAGTTGCCGACGAAGTGTACTGTGAATTTGTTTTTGCCAAGGACTTTCATCATATTGTTAGCATGGCGGGTATGGAGGATCGAACGGTTACCATTAACAGCCTATCCAAGTCCTACGCGATGACCGGCTGGCGTGTCGGCTGGGCGATTGCACCCAAAGAGCTCATCGATAATATTGAAAAGCTTGCTTTGTGTATGCTATACGGATTACCCGGATTTATACAGCAGGCAGGGCTATATGCACTGCAATACTGTGAAAAAGACAGTCGGGCAATGCGTGATGTTTATCGGCAACGTCGGGACAGGTTGGTAAAGGCATTCGATGCTATTCCGGGCTTGCAACCTTTAAACCCGGATGCCGGGATGTTCCTCATGGTGGATGTTCGTGGTACGGGTTTAACCGCACCGAATTTCGTCCAGCAATTACTTGAACAAGCAGGCGTATCAGTACTCGATGCGACTGCTTTCGGCGCCAGTGCCGCTGGTTTTGTGCGGGTTTCCTATTCTGCTGCCGATCATTTACTGGATGAAGCCGTGTCGCGAATTGCCGGGTTTGTGGACACGCTAAAACAATGAATGCGATGCCTGCCATCATGTCTGCTGTGTTATTGAAAGGTCATGGTGGTTTAAATCAACCCGAATTTGTGACGGACTATCCGTTACCGGCGCCTGGGGGCGGTAAGGTACTCTTCGAAGTACACGCCTGCGGTATGAATAATACGGATATATGGGTTCGACAAGGCGCCTATGGTACCGACGATGATCCCAATGCAATCGCTGAGGGGCGATACACGACCGCTGGTGCTATTGCGGGTTCAATAGTTGAACTGGATTCACATACCGTATATTTAAAGCATTTACGGATTAACGGTTCATCTCAAGGTTCTCGAGGCGCCTTCCTGAATTTACTGGGATATATCCGCGAGGGCCGCCTTTCAGCCAACCTTGATCACTGTTTCCCATTGAGTGGATTCCTCAGGGCGCAAACTGAATATATGAACAAACAATATTTCGGTAATCTGGTCATAGTTCCTGATCGCTTCTATCGGCAAGGTAGTCGATGAGTAATGATACACATCGTTGCTGGTGGTGTGGCGAAGATCAATTGTATCAGCTATACCATGATCGTGAATGGGGTGAGCCGCAACACGACGAACGCTTATTATTCGAATTTCTCTGTCTTGAGGGAGCACAGGCGGGACTGAGCTGGATTACCATATTGCGCAAACGCGAGCACTATCGACGTGTGTTTGATAATTTCGATGCCGACAAGATAGCCGCTTACGACGATCATAAAATTGCTGAATTATTGAACGATCCAGGTATTGTGCGTAACAAACTCAAGGTTAACGGATTTATTAAAAATGCCCGGGCCTATATCACTATGCGCGAGCAGGGTGAATCGTTGCACGACTGTCTGTGGGATTACGTCGATGGGGCACCGCTGCAAAACAGGCGTCGATCTATGGACCAGATACCCAGCAACACTGAAATATCCGACGCCATGTCGAAAGATCTTAAAAAGCGCGGGTTTACTTTTGTTGGCAGTACAATTTGTTACGCTTTTATGCAGGCGGCAGGTTTGGTGAACGACCATCTTGTAACCTGTTTTCGACATGACCAGTTGGCTGGCAAAAAACGAGATTGAATATGGTAAAAGCAGATATCCAATATCTGGCCGAAAGCTGTGAGCGAGCGGTTTATTATGCATCAAGTCCCGGCCGGAACGCGCAATTTAAAGTCGACCAGGAAATGAAAATCTATACCGTAGATGTCGAAGATGCGCGTCATCGAATCGTCGCCCCCAACGCGTTTGACGGTCAGGATAGCAGTGGTTTTGACCTGTTCGATAACCCCTCGTTGGTAAAAAACTTTCTTGACAAAAATGAAATAGAATCCGTCTACGAATTGGAATTGCGCGAAATGATCAAATCGCAGACCGGGGCTTTTCGGGTTGAATTTTTCGATCATACGGTTCGGACTTCAGACCCGGAACAGCGTGAAACAAAACAGGTTCGAGAACCCGCAACCCTGGTACACAATGATTACACGGCAAAATCCGGATTTATCTGTCTAAACGAAAATCTCCGGGATGATTTCGAGAATTTGTCGAAAAACCGGTTTCAGATAGTTAATGTCTGGCGACCGTTGGTTGATCCGGTTGAAAACTATCCTCTCGCGCTTTGTGATGTCCGTAGTATCGGCAAAGAGGATATGGTAGAAGCGGAACGCCGGGCGCAAAACCATATTGGTGAAATATCTCTGGCAACCTATAACTCAAATCATCGCTGGTATTATTTTCCAGATATGCGACCCAGCGAGGTTCTATTGTTTAAAACTTTTGATTCTATTCGCCAGGGACGAAATCTGAGCAGCATACATACCGCTATCGATTTACCCGATGCCCCGGATAATGCCAGACCCAGAGAGAGTATCGAAAGTCGTGCATTTATTTTTTATCATTAGTCGGGCAATAGTAATTAATTTTCACTATATGCAATAGGCACAGTCTGCAAGGGCAATGGATATAACCAGAGAAACATCAACATGACAGCGGAAAAACGAAAACGGGATATAAGAGCCATATGGCAGGCGGCAGTGTCAGCCGTATCGGGTGAGCAGGCGGTAAGTCATGCCATCGACTTTGATGAGGCTTTTCGACCTGATCAGATAATCGCTGTTGGCAAGGCTGCGGTGGGTATGTGTCGGGGTGCATTGCGTCATTTTCCCGATTGCAGGGCTTTAGTGGTTACCAAGTATGATCATGTTGATGACGAATTTCTCGCTCGAACCAACGTGCGGGTAATCCAATCGGCGCATCCGATTCCCGATCAAAATTCACTCAATGCCGGAAAAGCAATGCTCGAATGCGTTGCCAATTTGCCTGAAGATAGTCGATTATTATTATTAGTCTCTGGTGGAGCGTCGGCTCTTGCTGAAACTTTACCCGATGCTATGGATCTCGCCGACTTGCGGGCGGTTACTGATGAAATGATTTCGACCGGTAAAACCATTAGTGAAATCAATATGCGGCGTAAGGAAATGTCGCTAATAAAGGACGGTAAACTTCTGGCTGAATTTTCCGGCGCTGAGGCACGTGTATATGCAATATCCGATGTTGAAGGCGATAACATTGCTACCATTGGTTCAGGTATAGGCGATTGTCGTCGCAGTCGTTCGTCGGCGTATTCAACAATCACTGCGTCAAATAAAATTGCACGCGAGCAAGCCAGGCATGCAGCCCAATCACTCGGTTATCGGGTTAAACACAATGAAGAAAGTCTTTATGATGATGTGTTTAAGCTTGCAGCGGTGATCGGCCCTCAGCTATCAAATGCTGCGCCGGGTGTCTATATTTGGGGCGGTGAACCAACGGTTGTTCTACCGGACAATCCCGGCCGCGGTGGTCGAAATCAGGCCCTGGCCCTGGCTACTTCGGAATATTTGCTGAACAGCGAAAATATCACGCTGCTGATAGCTGGCACCGACGGCTCTGATGGTCCGACAAGCGCAGCCGGAGGTCTGGTAGACTACGAAACATTTTCAGATTCTGGCGCTGCGAGGGCAGCCTTAAATTTGGCAGATGCCGGCAGCTATCTTGAACAGCACGGCAGTTTGTTTGTAACCGGACCAACCAATACCAATGTTATGGACCTTGCCATAGCCATTGTCGACTAATCGGATTTAAAGAATGAACGAAGTTATTAAGTTATTACAATCCCATCGCTCGGTTCGAAAATTCACCGATCAGGTCATCGAGCAGCCCGTCCTCGAAGAACTTGTAAAATGCGGACAGTCGGCGGCGACATCGAGTTTTATTCAGGCTTGCACCGTAATTCAGGTCGAAGATAAAAATAAACGCGATCAACTGGCTGCTCTTGCGGGTAATCAGGGATATGTAGCCAGTGCAGCTCGCTTCCTGGTATTTTGTGCCGATATGAATCGTCACCAACTTGCCTGTGGCATGCATCAGTCCGAGATGATCAGTGGATTTACCGAACAATTTATTACTGCTACAGTCGATTGCGCTTTGTTTGCTCAAAATGTTCTGACTGCCGCCCAGTCAACGGGTTTTCAAGGTGTTTTTATTGGAGGCATTAGAAACCAGATTCAGGCTGTTACAGACTTGTTGGAAATACCAGAGCTGGTGTACCCAGTATTCGGCATGTGCCTGGGTTATCCTGCGCAAAATCCTGAAGTTAAACCCAGATTACCCTTGACAGTTGTGCTGAAAAGGGATGTTTATAATGACGTTAATGATCGGAATGCAATTAGTCAATACGATGAACAGGTTCGTGAGTATTACCAGACTCGTACAGGTGGCAACAAAGATACTGCATGGAGCGAGCAGATCTCAGAAATGCTGGTTAAGGAGGCGAGACCGCATATGCTGAAGTATTTGAAATCGAGAGGTTATTTGATTCGTTGACGGTCGAAACAACTGGCGGGTTCAAAAAAATCAAAACAAAATCAACGGAAATAGGAAACATCAGGACATTTGAAAATTTTGTAGTTCCTGTACCTGAAGGTGTCGATCTCGATAAACACCAAACCGTGGAGGTTTGGTGCGAGTCGTTTGAGGCTTTCTTTACTGCTGCTAAATATCGGTAACTATTCTGCCTGTTCACTTGCTCCTTCATATCCTGGTACCAGCCGTGGTGGCTGGAATCGCGTTTCGGATAAAATGGCGATTAGCCTATCTGATTATGATGTCAACCATGTTGGTAGATATCGATCATTTACTGGCCAGTCCGGTTTTCGATCCCGGCAGGTGCAGTATCGGATATCATCCCTTTCACGGATTTATACCAATTCTGTTATATCTTGGTTTATGCTTCCACAGTAAATCAAGGCTTATCGGGCTAGGTCTGGTCATTCACATGGCACTGGATTCAATTGATTGCCAGGTAACCAATGGTGTCTGGTTTGTGTGAAAAGGAGACGTTTTAAATGCCAAAACTGGTACAAATTACACCCCTGGTTTCGGTTAAGGATATTGGACAGTCAGTGGCCTTTTTCGTGGCAACACTCGGATTTAAAGTGGCTTACCAGGCAGAAGAGTATGCCTATCTACATCGTGATAATGTTGGCATCCGGATACTAAAAGCGGATGAGGGGGCTGATTTACAAAATTCGAAACGACAGCAATGCTGTTATATCGATGTCGAAGGTGTCAATCAATTATACGATACGCTGCGCCCGAAACTGGATAAGTTACCCAAAGGTCGGGTAAAAAAACCGTTTGACCAATTCTATGGACAAAGAGAGTTTCACGTCATGGACGAAGACAGCCTGTTAATCATGTTCGGAGAGCCACTTGCACAATATTAAACGCCAGCGATCAAACCGGCGTTACGGTTTTTTGGCTGACGGCTAAAGCAGGGCTTTTATTTCTTCCAGTGACACGGGATCTTCAATAGTTGAAGGCACGGTATAAGGTTCGCCATCGACCATGCAGCGAAGCGTTTTACGGAGTATTTTACCCGAACGAGTTTTCGGCAAACGCGCAACAATTAGCACTTCTTTGAAAGCTGCAACAGCACCAATTTCTTCACGCACCATGCTGACGACTTCCTTGATAATTTGATCATTGTTGATGTCGACGGCATTCTTAAGAACGACAAATCCCATCGGTATCTGACCTTTCAATTCATCCTGGCGGCCAATAACGGCACATTCAGCCACCACGGCGTGTTTGCCGACAATTTCTTCCATTTCTCCAGTAGAAAGTCGATGGCCTGCAACATTGATGACATCGTCGACACGACCCATAATGTACAGATAGCCATCTTCGTCAAAATAACCGCCATCACCTGTCGCGAAGTATCCTGGAAAAGCCTGCAGATATGCTTCTTTAAAACGATCAACGTCACCCCAGATCGAAGTCAGACAGCTTGGCGGTAAAGGTAGTTTTATTGAGATATAACCCTGTTCATTGGGTCCAAGTCTGCCACCCTGATCGTCGAGAATTTCAATATTAAATCCGGGTACTGGTACAGTTGACGATCCCGATTTTGGTGTCATGGGTTCCAAACCGAACATATTGGCGGCGATTGCCCAACCGGTTTCGGTTTGCCACCAGTGGTCTAGCACCGGTATTTTAAAAGTATCGCTTAGCCAATCATAGGTAGGTGGGTCGAGTCTTTCGCCGGCGGCGAAAATGGCCTTCAGGCAGGAGAGATCGTACTGCCTTGTCAAATCGCCATTCGGGTCTTCTTTCTTAATGGCCCGGAAAGCGGTCGGTGCGGTAAATAGCGCCTTGACTCCATATTCAGAAATTACCCGCCAGAATGCACCGGCATCCGGTGTCATGATGGGCTTACCTTCGTAAAGAACGGTAGTGCAACCGTGAATCAAAGGCGCATACACAATATAGGAATGACCAACAACCCAACCAACATCGGATGCTGCCCAGAATACATCACCCGGATTCAAATCATAAATGGCACTCATGCTGTACCGCATGGCAACAGCATGTCCGCCGTTCTCGCGCACAACACCTTTAGGCTTACCTGTAGTGCCGGAGGTGTATAGAATATAGAGCAAGTCGGTACCTTTAACCGGAACACAGTCTGCCGGTTGGGCATTTTGCATGCAGGTTGCCCAGTCATGGTCCCGTATGGCATCCATACTGGCGGATGCCTGCGGACGTTGCAGTACAATACAGGCTTTCAGGCTGTGATTTGCAATACGTATGGCTTCATCTACCAATGGTTTGTATTCGATAACCCGTGTTATTTCAATACCACAGGAGGCAGTGATCAATATTTTTGGTTCAGCATCGTCGAGACGTACGGCAAGTTCGGGTGGGGCAAACCCACCAAATACAACCGAGTGAATAGCACCGAGACGTGCGCAGGCCAGCATCGATATAACAGCCTCAGGAATCATTGGCATATAGATGACAACCCGATCTCCTTTTTCCACACCAAGCTGTTTCAACATACCGGCACAAAGTGAAACCTGGTTGCGTAATTCCAAAAATGTATAGGTTTTCTTCTGGCCGGTGACCGGTGAATCGTAGATCAGGGCTCGTTGCTCACCACGACCGTTTTCAACATGATAGTCCAGTGCAAGATAGCTGGTATTGAGCTCTCCGTCTGCGTACCAGCGCTGGATATCGTACTCATCGGTACTTAGAATATTATGGGGTGCCTTAAACCATTCGATAAGATCGGCTTTACCACCCCAGAATTTTTCGGGATCCTGTATCGATGATTGATATTCTTTTTGGTAAGACATTATTCGGTCCTCTCTGGTTCGATAGTCTGTTCAGTACTTTTGGGAATTTGGGTACTATTTTTAATATAATTGCATATTGTTGACAATAATTAGCCAATACATCTGATTAGCGCATAAATTAGCTTCATAATAGAGGTATTGTCAACAATTTAGTGAAATTTAAGACCTTCCAAAATTTTTATTCATAATTTCGATAAACCGCTGGGCAGGTG
>CAZYYM010000129.1:0-9129 GCA_964651385.1 uncultured Gammaproteobacteria bacterium
AGCGACGCGTTGCTGATTCGAGAGCAATCGAGCATCATCGAGCAATTCCGGCTGGAGCAGTACATCACGACAAAAATTCTGCCATTCGCGTTCGTTTTGAATGGCGATGACGATGCGCAGGCCGTCGGCACAATCGTAGGCGCCATAGGGGCTAATCGTCGCGTGATTAATGCCGACCCGCGATTGAATGGTTTTGGCATAGTCATAATGCAATAAAGGCACCGCCATCCATTCGGCCATGCCGTCAAACAGCGAAACCTGGATAGTGCAGCCTTCGCTGCTGTGCTCACGTGCGATCAGCGCTTCGAGAATTGAGGTGTAGGCCTGTTGCCCGCAATTGATATCACAGATAGAAAAGCCGACCCGTCCCGGTGCCTCCGGTGTTCCGGTTATCGAGGCCAGACCTGACTCACATTGCACCAGCAGGTCGTAGGCTTTCATATCCCGGTAGTCACCGTGTTCGCCATAGCCCGAAATATCACAACAGATTAACTGTGGGTAAAGTTCACGCAAAATCGTCGAGCCAAAGCCGGCGCGCTGCGCAGCCCCAGGGGCCAGGTTTTGAATAAAGACGTCTGCCTGATGTAAAATTCGATGCAGTAATTCTGCATCAGCAGAATCTTTGATATTTAATATCAAAGATTCTTTACCGCCGTTTAGCCAGACAAAATAAGCCGATTCACCGTCGACGACGCTGTCGTAGCTCCGCGCGAAGTCACCCTCTTCGCGTTCGATCTTGATAACCCGTGCGCCGGCTGCGGCGAACCTCGCCGAACAAAAAGGTGCCGCGACCGCCTGCTCCAGGCTGACAACCAGTATGTCTTTAAGATTCAACATCAAAATGATTTGGGCAGGTTTAATACATGGGTGGCAACATTCGACAGGATCAAATTCGTCGAAATCGGCGCGACCTGATACAGGCGCGTTTCTCGAAATTTACGTTCGATGTCGTACTCGATCGCAAAACCATAGCCGCCGTGGGTCTGTAAGCACATATCGGCAGCCGCCCAGGAAGCTTCAGAGGCCAGCAGTTTTGCCATATTGGCCTGCGTCCCGCAGGGTTCGCCTGCATCAAAGAGCTGACTGGCCTTGTTGACCATATTAGCCGCCGCTTCGGTTTGTACATAAGAACGGGCAATCGGGAACTGGATGCCCTGATTTTTACCAATGGCCTGACCGAATACTTCTCGATCGCGGGCATAGTCACTGGCTTTTTCGATAAACCAGCGCGCATCACCGATGCACTCGGCGGCGATCAGAATGCGCTCGGCATTCATGCCATCGAGTATGTATTTGAAACCTTCGCCTTCCTGCCCCAGCAGGTTTTCAACCGGTACTCGCAGTTTGTCGAAATACAGCTCGGTGGTAGCATGATTGAGCATGGTTTCCAATGGTTGCACGGTCAGGCCATTGCCGACGGCGTCGCGCAGGTCGACCAGCAATACCGACATGCCGCGAGTCGTTTTGTCTACCTCGGTTCTCGGCGTAGTGCGCACCAGTAACAGCATTAGATCCGAATGTTCAACTCGGGAGATAAACACCTTCTGGCCACTGACAATATAGTGATCGCCATCGCGGATGGCTTTGGTCTGAATCCGTGTGGTATCGGTACCACTCGAGGGTTCGGTGACGCCGAAGGCCTGTAGGCGCAATTTTCCGCAAGCAATATCGGGCAGGTACTGATTCTTCTGTGTTTCACTACCGTGCCGCAACAATGTTCCCATGGTGTACATTTGTGCGTGGCAGGCGCCGCCGTTAGCCCCGCTGCGTTGAATTTCCTCGAGCACCGCGCATGCCGCGCCGAGATCCATACCGGCGCCGCCGTAGCTTTCGGGTATTAACACAGAAAGGTAACCGCCATCGGTCAAAGCGGCGATAAACTCGGTTGGATATTGCTTAAACCGGTCTTTTTCGCGCCAGTATGCGCCGGGGAAATCGGCGCATAGACGCGATACGGCGTTGCGAATATCGCTGTGATTCTGGTCATCGGGCATGGCAATTTTTCTGAGTCGGTCAAGGCCGGAAAAAGAGTGCCACAGCGCTCCGCCGTAAGCAATCACCATTACTTTTATAAATCATAGGCATCTACATCGATCATCCATTTAACCGAATGCGTACTGGCGATATTTTGGATGTTCGGCATGGCTTTGCGTAGTACCGTCCGCAATCGACGAAAATCATTGCTCATAAGACATAACTGGGCCCGATAGCGACCGATGCGCCTTGTCATCAGGGCAGGAATCGGGCCGATGCATTGAATTCCTGCCCGATTGGTAATGTCCTTCAGTTGCTGGTGAATCTCCTCAAGTTTGTCCATCGCCTGATCGAGGCGAAGCGCATCGGCGCGGAACATGATCACACGGGCATAGGGCGGGAAACCGAGTAGCTTGCGTTCTCTGAGTATTGTGATGGCAATATCGCGATAATGCTGTTTGATCAGCGACTGCATGAGAGGATGTTCTGGGAAGCGGGTTTGTATAAAGGCTTCGCCTGCGCGCGTTCCGCGTCCGGAACGCCCCGAAACCTGAAATACGGTTTGTATTAGTTGTTCGCAGGCCCGGTAGGAAGAACTGAACAGTGCCTGGTCTGCGTCGAGTATGACGCTGAGTGTAATTGCCGGGTAGTCATGGCCCTTGGCGATCATCTGCGTGCCGATGAGGATACAAGGGTCGCCCTTTTGCAGGGTTTTCAGGCGATCGGCAAGGGCTTCCCGACTGGACACTACATCACGATCGATGCGCAACAAAGGCACCTGTGGAAAAGTCTCTTGCAGGCGTTGTTCGAGTTGTTCGGTGCCAATGCCGTAGTGCCTGATATTCGGGTGACTACAGCCTGGACAAACGATAGGCTGGGGTTGAGCGTAACCGCAATGATGGCACAGCAAACGACTAAGTGATTGATGCAATGTCAGGCGCGAGTCGCAGTGCGCACATTGCGCCAGCCAGCCGCACTCGTGACACATGACTACCGGTGCAAAGCCGCGACGGTTCAAATACAACAAAACCTGGCCAGCGTCGTTCAGATGCTGCTTAATTTTCTGCATGAGTTGTGGCGAACAGCCGGTATCGAGGATGCTGTTGCGGACATCGATCAGACAAATCGATGGTGGCGGGTAAGCCGTCGGGCGTTCGGTGAGCCGATGCAGGTAAAAATGTTCGCGTGAACCATTATGCATACTTTCCATCGACGGGGTCGCCGATCCGAGTACAATCGGGATATCCAGCATTTGTGCGCGTTTGATCGCAACATCACGCGCGTGATAGCGCACGCCATCGTTCTGTTTGTAGGAACTATCGTGTTCTTCGTCGATGATGATCAATCCGAGATTTTCGCACTGGGAGAACAGACTGGATCGCGTGCCCAGCATGATACGGGCATCGCCGTCACGAAATTGCTGCCAGGCGTAATAGCGTTTGCTATCGGTTAACCCCGAATGCGAAATGGCAAATTGATGGTTGAAACGATTTTTTACACGTTTTACCAGTTGCGAGGTCAGGCCGATTTCCGGGACCAGGTAAATCACCTGATTGTTCAGGTCTAGCTGTCGTTCTATCAGCTTGAAGTAAACCTCGGTTTTGCCGCTACCGGTAATGCCGTCGAGCAAATGCACCGAAAAATGGTCAATATGCGTAGATATCGACTCGACAACACTCGATTGCTGCCGATTCAAAGTGGGTGCAAGTTCCCGGTTTTTTGCTTCTGCCGAGGGTTTCGACCAATTCCAGCTGACGACTTGTTTGCTTTCCAGCGAGAGTATGACGCTGTGCCAGTTGGGATTGATGGCTTTAAGCTGGACGGCATTCAGGCCTGTAATTGATTGCTCGATTGCATTGAGTAATTCGTTTTGCCTCGGAGATCGCTTCTCGATGGCTTCACGTATTTTGGTTCCAATAGTTTTTGCTTGCCAAACTTTAATTCGTGTTTCTTTTTGCGGAACTGGCGATCTCAAATATTTGGGTAAGCATTGAAACAGTACTTCACCATGGGGTTGCAGATAGTAGCTGGCCATCCAACGCCCCAGCTCTAGCATGTGCGTCGATAATACCGGCCCATGGTCCAGTGCCTCGAAGACTGATTTGATTTTATGCTCGTCAAAACTGGAAGTCTCGGTGCAGGATAGTAAAATGCCGACCTTATCCGATTTGCCAAACGGCAGACGGTAGCGAACGCCGGGTTGTGTCGGCTGATAGCTGTTTATACGGTAGTCAAATGCACGATACAGTGGGATCGCCAGGGCAAAAGCGGCATAACGAAGGGCGTGTTTATTCGTCACCAGAGACACAACAAATGGAAAACACAATCATACTTGATCCCTGCGTTGATCGCAGCCGGGAGGCTGCTAAAATTGGGTAAAAGCAGCAGCATTTTGGCAGCAAATCCAAAAACAAGTTAGCGGCAGTTCTTAAAGAAAATTCTAGTCTATGGGGCTAACTTACTAAAAATTCGAAACAATTATGGTTATCCACATTTCCTGTGGATAAGTCTGTGTATGAAATGCTGAAAAAACGCGCCAGGCCGCATAGGGACTCAATTTTTGTTAGAGTGATCAATTTTCAATCGATTTTAATTTATCATTTAAAATCAATAAGATGTATAGAAACGGTGGTAGGTGATAAGACAAGATAGGGGATCGGATGAGATTGTCCCGCTTCGCTGCCATAAATGTGCATATCTTTTTCCTGTCAAGCGTTTTTTAAGATTTTTTAGAAATTTTAAGGCTAATTTCGACCAGTGAATATTTTTATAAAGTAAAGAGTCTGTGGAAAATTGATACTACCGGTGACAATCTCGGGTCAGCCCTTTAAACTATTGCTTTTCAGTCGCACCAGCCTGTATGCCTGCAAAAACTGCCGTCTTATTAACTAATCTGGGTACACCTGATGCCCTTGATAAAGCATCAGTTAAACGTTTCCTCAAGCAGTTTCTGTCGGATCCGAGGGTGGTCGAAGTACCACGCCCGGTTTGGTGGTTGATTCTCAATGGTATTATTTTGCCCGTTAGAAGTGGAAAAACTCTGGCGGCTTATCGACGTATATGGGGCGATGATGCTTCGCCATTATTGAGTTATAGTCAAAGGCAGCAATCGGCACTACAGGCGGTTTTTGGCGAAGAGATTAAAATTGCTCTGGCCATGCGATACGGTAAACCTGGTTTCAAATCGGTTATCGATACGCTATTAAAGGAGGGCATTAAGCGTCTCATCGTATTACCGCTATACCCGCAAAATTCGGCTACGACAACTGCGACCAGCTTTTACCACTTGGCCGACGTGTTGGCGAAAAGGCGCGATTTGCCATCGATTCATTTTATCGATAATTATCATGATCACCCGGCTTATATCGCCGCGCTGGCCAATTCGGTAAAGCGTCACTGGGAGGAGAGAGGGCAGCATCATTTGTTGATGTCGTTTCACGGCCTGCCGCAGGTCAATGTAGATAGGGGCGATCCATATTACGATCAATGCCTGAATACGTCTGGTTTGCTGGCACAAACACTGGAGCTGGACGCATCAGACTGGTCTTTGAGCTTTCAATCACGATTCGGTAAACAGGTCTGGCTAAAACCTTATACGGCTGATGTACTGGAAGCGCTGGTTGCAAGAGGCATAAAAGCGGTCGACGTGATCTGCCCCGGATTCGCCTCCGACTGTCTGGAAACGCTGGATGAAATTAAAATTGAATATCACCATCTGTTTATCGAGCAGGGTGGCGAGGAATTTAATTATATTGCTGCGCTGAATGACGATGCGGAGCATATTGAGATGATGAAGTCGATTATCGCACCGTATTTGTCTGCGCTTAACAAATGAATCAAACTGCGTAAGCACTGTCTACCATAGCGAATTCCACGCTATCATCCTCCATTCACCCTTAAAGAATTGAATTATGTTTAAATCCTTTTTTCCGAATCCCCGTTTGTTCTTCGCTTCGCTGGTTGGCTATGCTGCCGTTTGTGTTTTTATCTGGTATGGATTTAATGAGCAACTCGGTGAATTTTTTGGGCTGGACCTGTCCTCTGAGCAACCGGTAATCGGCCTCGGACATTTTGTTTCGGATTCTTTTTTATTGTTTTACGGCTACTACTTTAGCTGTACAGGGTTGTTCGCAGCCTTCTGGTTCACCACGGCTAAACATGAATGGCAGTGGTGGTCGATAGTGGGTTCAGCGTTTATTCTGTTTTCGACTTATTTTTCGGTACAGGTATCTGTTGCCATCAATAACTGGCGACGACCCTTTTTTGATCTGGTACAAAGCGCGCTTAAAACGCCGGGGTCGGAGGGCGCTGAAATTACCGACGCAGCCGCGGATAAGGTTTCTACATTTTCCAGCGAATTACTCGATCTCATTATCATCTTTTCGGAAATTGCTTTTTTGGCTATTTTTTTGTTTGTGGTTACGCGCTTTTTTGTCAGTCACTTTATCTTTCGCTGGCGTACTGCGATGAATGAATATTATACCGCTCAGTGGAAACAGGTTCGACACATAGAAGGCGCTTCACAGCGAATACAGGAAGACACCATGCGTTTTGCGTCGATTATGGAAAGTCTGGGCGTTTCTATTGTTGATGCGGTAATGACACTTTTCGCATTCCTGCCGGTGCTGTGGTCATTATCAGAATATGTTAGTGAGTTACCTATTGTCGGGCAGATTGCCCATCCGCTTTTTTACGCTGCGCTGGCCTGGTCGGTTTTTGGCACCGGACTGCTGGCGCTGGTTGGCATTAAACTACCCGGGCTGGAATTTAAAAATCAGCGTGTCGAGGCCGCTTTCCGCAAAGAGCTGGTTTACGGTGAAGATGATAACACTCGTGCGGAACCGATTACTTTGAAAGAATTATTCAGTAACGTGCGTAGAAATTATTTCCGGCTGTATTTCCATTACATGTATTTTAATGTCGCTCGCATGCTTTATTTGCAGGCTGATAATATATTTGTTTATATTCTGCTGGTGCCAACCATAGCTGCAGGGGCGATTACTTTCGGCATACTCCAACAAATATTGACTGCATTCGGTCAGGTCAGCAATTCGTTTCAATACCTGGTCAATTCATGGACAACTATTATTGAATTATTATCGGTTTATAAGCGCCTGATTACTTTCGAGGCAGCTATCAAGCACGAACCGCTGCCGCAGATAGATCAATTTGCAAGCTGAAAGCATGTGCCTGATTCTGTTCGCGATTGAACAACACAAAGACTACCCGTTTATTGTCATCGCCAACCGTGACGAGTTCTATGCTCGGCCGACGCGACCGGCGCACTGGTGGGAAGATATTCCGACGGTTTTTGCGGGTAGGGATCTACAGGCCAACGGCACCTGGATGGGGGTCGACCGTCGCGGTCGATTTGCTGCAGTAACCAATGTGCGTGAACCGGGCATAGGGCAGGGTGCGCCCAATTCGCGTGGCGATTTACCGCGAATTTTTCTTCAGGGGAACCTGACTGCCGAGCATTATTTACAACGATTACAAGCAGACAAAGGAAACTACGCCGGCTTCAACCTGCTACTGTCAGATAATAGCGGCTGCTGGTTCGTCTCGAATCGCAGTGACGGCATCAGCAGAATATCGGCGGGTACTTACGGGGTAAGTAATGGTCGGTTCGACGAACCCTGGCCGAAGCTTGAAACCGGCAAGCTGGCACTACAGAAAAACCTGCAAACGGCGGTAGACGTCGATAGCCTATTCGAAATTCTGTCTGACAGGGATCAGGCAGATGATGAAACATTGCCTCGAACGGGTGTGTCGAAGGCGTTCGAACGTTTATTGTCCAGCCGCTTTATTCGCTCAAATGAATATGGTACACGGGCTTCGACTGTCGTATTGTTCTCAACTAATAATACGATTAGTTACAGTGAACAGAATTTTGACCACCACGGAGCTATGGGTGGGACTGTAGTCGAAAAAATAGCGTTTTAAAACGAGTAAATCTTATAAACTCTTCGCCGCCTCACACATATTTTTTAATTTTTGTTTCGTAAGTTCTCGGCTAAGAAATCCAAGACCGCAGTCGGGTGCTGCAAGTAGTCGGTCCTGATCAATATGCTGAAGTGCAGCTCTCAATCGATCACGAATTTCGTCGACGCTCTCGACTCGGCTATTGGCAATAGCGAAACTGCCGAAAATGACGCTGGTATCCTGAAATAGATCGAGTAGAGACAAATCATTGTGCTGATGCGCATCCTCGATTGAAACCTGTTGAATGATAGAATCGTCGAGTGTTTGCGCCAGTTGCAAATAGACTTCACGATCCGCCTTATGGTAACCCTCTTCATCGAGAAAATTGGGGTAACCGCAGCACATGTGCATTACAGCTGTGGTGTGTTTGCCGATGCCGTAAAAACATCGCTCGAGATTTTCAATACCGAAGGCTAGTGCCTCATCGGGCTTGCGCGCGAATAATGGTTCGTCGATCTGGATATAGCGGCAGCCGGCTTCGGATAATGCGCGTACTTCGTAGTTGATGGCGTTTGCGAGGTCACCGCACAGGGCTTTCTTGTCCTGGTAGTGGATATTCGCGGTGGTATCGGCAATGGTAATCGGCCCGGGTATAGTGACTTTGATTGGGCGATCCGTGCAGTTCTGTGCTGCTTTGAAATCGTGTGGCAGAAAATGTTCGGGTTTAACCGATATATTCCCGGTAATGGTTGGTAATTCCATATGGGCAGCGCCGTCGCGTGCAAGAACCCGTGTTAGATTTTCGAAATCGATGCCATTGAAATGCCGGCAATGGTAGTGAATATAATTTTCGCGTCGTACTTCTCCATCGGTGGGGATATCGATGCCGCAATCGACCTGGTCAGCTATAACCTCGGCCGCTGCTTTAACGAATAACGATTCAGCTTCATCGCCTGCAGCATCGAGCCGATTCTGGTAACTCAATGTTGCTCGCGTATCGCAGGTATTCTGCTCACCTTCACGGCTATCAAACCAGTCAATAATCGGAACGTAGTCGGGTTTTGGGTATGCCCCGATACAGGTGGTTTTTATAGTAGACATGTGCGAGATTCCAGAGTGATGTAAACGCATGAATTAAAACCTGAAATGATGCAATTGCCAAGTAGTTCAGTTTCACCTAGTGTAGTGTCCTATACTGCATAAGGAAATCAGAAGCCCCCAGATTTCCTAAGT
>CAZYYM010000130.1:0-9063 GCA_964651385.1 uncultured Gammaproteobacteria bacterium
ATTCAGGAATTAAAAAATGGGCATTGCCGTTATGTTACATGTGCTGGCTGCTACCGTTTGGGTCGGCGGAATGTTTTTTGCCTATGTGATGTTACGGCCTGTGGCAGCCTCTCAACTGGAGCCACCCGCTCGTTTGAGCCTCTGGGTTGGTGTATTCGATAAATTCTTCCCCTGGGTGTGGGTGTGTGTCATTACATTGCTGGGAACGGGCTTCTGGATGATAGACCTCTTAGGTGGTTTTAAGGCTATCGGGGGTTACGTACATACGATGCTGATGCTCGGCATTGTCATGATGCTGATTTTTATGCATGTTTATTTTGCCGCCTATAAACGATTGAAACTGGCGGTTGCGGCCCAGGACTGGCGTACAGGTGGCGGGAAACTGGCGCAGATTCGTATACTGGTTGGGATAAATACAATATTAGGTTTGGCAACTATCGCGGTTGGGGCGAGTGGCCGTTATTTTGTATTTTTCCATTAAGACTGACGCAGCTCATCAGCAATGAAATCAAACACTCGACGAACTCGAAGACTGGTTCGCAGTTCCTGGTGACATACCAGCCAGGTGGGTAACTACAAGTCTTGCCTGGTTTCCTGATGTTGCAGTGAGCTGATGAGAACTGCGCCAGGACTGACAATACAGGCCTCGCGGCATAGCCCGCAGCCGGTACAGATTTCTGTATCTATAACCGGCCTGGTCATATCCCATTTCAATGCGCCCGGAACCGGGCAGGCATATTCGCAGGCACCACATTCCGGCCCGCTATAGGGTAGGCAGGTTTTAGTATTGATGGTTACCCGGGCGATAAAAGGTAAGGTCTGATCATCATCTTCCAGCTGCTCAGGTATCTGCAATGCGTTGGCTTCGCAAGCTCCTACGCAGGGCCAGTCCTCACACATATGGCAGCCTTTGTTGAGCAAATCCATCGCCGGAGTGCCTGCTACCTGGGCACCGAGCCGGCCCGATAGTTTGAAAATGACATCATGAGGACAGGCTTCGACGCACGCATCGCAACGTGTACAGGATAGCAGGAAATTCAGTTCATCCTGCGCATAGGGTGGGCGTATCCAGCGACTCGCATTCTGCGTTACCTTATGATCGATGTGCTTGACGACTTCCTGAGCCGATCGTCGAAAGCTGTTTTTAAAGAAAGCGCGGCGGTCCATTACATCCTCATGATCATGGGTTGCATCAACATCCACAGATGGAATGACATGATTGTCACCACAAATAGCAATATCGGGGATAAACGAAAGCCCCACAGGTTTTGCGCTTCTGCCGGGATGAGTTTGAGGCTCCGATTACGGATGATTTGTAACGATATCGTGAAGCCGAAAATCATCAGTGCGGTTTGCAAAAAATACAGGCCATCAGGCGACAGCCACATGTGCAATTGACGTTGATGTTTTTCGGCCATGGTCAGTGGCAATGCGCCGACGCCCATCGGGTTTGTGATGACCGCCCATAGATTGCCGGTTTCACGAATCAGATGATTCAGGTTGTGCGCCATATGATAGGAAAACGCCAGTGGCAGCGCGACAAAGGCCATCTCGGTAAAGCAACGCCGGTACCCCAGTTGGGTTTTTGTCAGGTATCGCGTCGCTAGAATCAGCAAGGCGTATAGGCCTGCGACGATTGCCAGGCATAGCAGCAGTCCGATGCTGAAACTCCAGAGCAGTCGACCCGAGTCGTCGATTAATCGGGCGAGATGACTCATCCAGTTTTCCCAGAATGGCATCATGGTAATGCCATGAAAAGCCGTTAATGCCAGCAGGCCAAGCATGAAGCAGGCTTCATCCCAGTGCGGACGGGCGCTGTGAATCGCTTCGATGCCGGGTGTGCGCAGGCGCCAGGCAATATTCTGTTGCGGGCAACTTCGCGAGCAATTGCCACAGGACGTGCAATAGCTATTCTGTTTTAGACGCCCCATCACCAGCCAGGTTGGACAGGCATCGACCCTGTCGTTGCCGTGATAGCACTCCAGTGTCTTACAAACCGCGCAAATTTGCGTGTCAATTGGACGGAGTTCAACTGCCGCCAGCTGCGAGTAAAAGCCGACGGTTCGGCCAACCGGGCAGAAGTTTCGGCAAAACGCCTTGCGCTGGAATAAAGCCAGGGAAACCGTCGCCAGCACCACCATCAACAGCGCAACCAACGCGGTGGTGTAAGGATTGACAGTGATACCGACGCCGAGTTCGAGCCAGGTCAGGCCTACGAATAAAATCAGGGCGGGCCAGACGTTATTAAGATAACGCGGTACGCGCCAGTTCAGGCTGTTATTGGGTTCGGCGCGTTTCCACAGCCGTCTGCGTACCAGCCAGTGCGCTATGGCGTCCCAGGGACAAACCGAACACCAGGCCGAACCGAACAGGAAAATCGAAAATACCAGCGCCGACCACCACAGATTCCAGGTCACTACGGTCGCAAAATTGCGTTCCGCGATCGGCGTACCAGACAGGCCGGCAATAATAACGGTGAGGAAAACCAGCACCATGAGCAGTTTTAGCAGCAGCAATAACCGGGTGCTGGTAGCCATGCGCTTTATGGCACCGCCGACGATCGGCATTCCGGTCAGGTTATAAATCAGCGCCTGAGGTTTACCGGGAATGGGAAATAAACAGAACAAACCGGTGGAAAGTGCCATCATCGCGAAGATGAATAATCCCCAGGTGAGTGGCAAACCCGGATGCATCATGGTCATATGTCTATTCCGGGATTGTCGATTTTGAAGGCCGAGCGCTTTGTATCCTGGCACGGGTCAAGCGCTTGCGCTGCACTACGCTGACGGTTATCAATGTCAATACGATCACCCCAACCGCGATTCCCAATGGCCCCACCGGCAGCGGATTACCGACGCTCATTGGGAATTCGACAGTATAGGGTTTGTCGTCGGCGACAAATTCAGCGGTGATAATATAATCACCCTGCTGTTGAAATATGAAACCTTGCCGATAGACGTTATCTTCCAGCACCTGTGCGCCGAGTTTCTCTTCATGGCTGGAAAACCAGCTATTGTCTTTTACCCGGAAAGTAACATCGGTGTTCAGAGGCTCACCGCTATCCAGATGGGTCGCGTAAAAATGGATGCGCCCGGCTTCGTGCGGCCTTGGAAAAGCTGGGAAAACCATTGCGGTAACAAAATAGTTACCGATCTGGGTTTCGATATTCATACTCGGCGGTGTGTTCGAATCTTCATTCAGGCTATAGGCTGGGCGACCGAGCACGTGGTGCGAAACAGCCTGCGTCGATAGTAGAGCAGTCACCAAAAATAAAAGGAATTGTCTGACCTGTTTCATGACAGCTAGTCTAACAATATAGGTAGCAAGTATACAGCGGGCGGTGAAGCCGACATTGCCTTCTGCTTGCGTTGCAGTGTTGCACGACTAGCCCACCGTATGTAGTGCAAGCGTACCGCGAGATCGCTCGACGATCCAGATGGGCAGGCTGGGGTGAGGGCAGACTTCAACGCAAAGCCCGCAACCGACACAGCCTTTTTGCACCACAGGCTGATACTGGTTCCAGTGTTTAAATTTGATGCCGCGTTCGCCAAGCGGGCAAATGCTAACGCAAGCGCCGCAGATGCCCCGGTCGACCCAGGGATAACAGGCGCTGCGATCGATTTGCGCTATACCCATATCGACTTCTTCTCGCGCTATCGGGGTAAGCGCTTCGGTAGGGCAGACCTCCATACACTTGTTACACAATATACAGGCTTTCTGTTCCGGGTCTATGTATGGTGTGCTGACCTGCGCCCCGCCGTCCCTCTGATGGAAGCGAATACAACGCGGCGGGCAGACCTCTCCACAGAGGCCACAGCCTATACAGGCTGCGACGAATGCACGGTCGTCCTTTAGCGCGCCGGGCGGGCGTAAATGCTTTCTGCGATCAAGCTTGACTGCCGGTGTCATTGCCCGGCTGATCACCATAGGCATGGTGGCCGATGCCAGCATGCCGATCGAGTATAGTAGCCACTGCAATACACTACGCCGGCGCATGTCAGGTTTGTTCCGTTTGTTGGCGATTTTGGCGGCGGTATAAATGACCCAGATGGCCGGGTCCTTGATAGGCGATATCTTTGGGTGCGATATAAAAAGTCATCGCATCGGTTGGACAGACCGCCATGCAGGCGCAGCAGTTATTGCATTCCTGGCCAAAATTATCACGCAACGGATCAAGGCCGAATTCGCAGATAGCGGTACATTTGGCGCAATCGTTACAGCTTTCGACGATGCGTTTGATCCGAACCAGGCGATAGCGCCCGATCAATGAATAGAGCGCTCCGCCGGGGCAAAGATAGCGGCAAAACCCGCGCCGCGCGACTAGCAGGTCAAATAATAGCGTAATCAGGAAAAAAACGGCGCCGGAGCCGAAACCACCCAGTGCGATCGCATAATAAATTTCCCGGCCAATCAGCACGGGCGGATAAATCGCGGAAAACAAGACTGACCCCGACGCAGCCGCCAGCACTATTCCCAAAGCCAATACCAGATATTTGAGTCGACGATCGTAGCGCTTGTTGCCGATATGCAGACCGGCTCTGCGTAATAGCGCAGCCAGATTGGTATTCAGTTCGTACAGCAGGGTCGCCGGGCAAATCCAGCCGCAGAAAAATCGGCCAAAAACCGCCGTTAATAGAATTGGCAATAAAGCGGTCAGTAAAAAAGCCCCGTATATGCTCAGACTTCCTGCGATCTGCCCGACGACTGCGAGTGGATCGCTGAGTTGCAGGCCCCAGAAAGTCCCCGACCAGGTATTGCCCTTGACCGCATCGAGTTGTTTTTCGGGATCTGCGACAAAAGGGCTGGTAATCGTTTCCATCACGTCGTAGAACTGTTTTTCCCCGGGTCCGAGCAAGTCATAGGCATGTGCTGCAACATAGGTTTGATAAAGATGCATCAGCGGAATCAGCAAAAGCATGAAAAAGACCACTGACAGACTAAGCCAGCGCAGCTTGTTTAAATGTTTCCAGAGGAAAATCGGCTTTATCGTCGGTCCCGGCATCAGGTTTTCTTACGCGTAATCGGGTAGGATGCGTATCGCCTGTGGCAATTGAATACAGGAGCGTTCGCACAGACCGCAACCGACGCAGCCATCCAGCACATGCGGCTGCTCGAGCCGCCCAACCCGCAACGCAATATCCGGTAACGGGCAGGCACGGTAACAAACACCACAGGTTTTACCCTGAAAAGACAGACACAAATTTTCATCGACGCGCGCCTTACCCATCTTGACTTTTTCGAGGATGGGTTCCATCTGGCGTTCTATCTTCTCGATCGCATCGGTGGGGCAAACATCGCCACACTTCATACACAGGATGCAGGCCTGGTCACGTGGAACGATGTAAGGCGTATCCAGCGAAGCCAGGCCGTTTTCCATGCCAAAATAGCGGATAGCACGATTCGGGCAGGCTTCACCGCATTGACCGCAACGAATGCAACGGCTCTCGAAGTCACTCTCGCTTAGTGCACCTGGCGGACGCAAATAACGTAAAGACTTGCGTTGACTGGCAGCCAGTGAGGGAGCAGGTATCGAGGCCGCCACCGCTGCCAGTCCCTTGATGAAATTTCTGCGTTTCATGGTCTAACGAGATATCGGGTTATCCTTAACCCGTCCCTTCTATCCAATCTTCTCGATGCGTGCCGCAGACTTCTTGAAATCCACCTGTCCTGACACCGGGTCCCAGATGCGGCTGGTGACACGGTTGGCTAACCATTTATTTTTCTCCGGCACTGCGCTGTCGGCGACGGAGAGATTCCAGGGGCCGAACATATAGCCACGTGGTACGTTGTTACGCGACGGCTTGACCAGACTATTTGAGCCCACCTGGGCGCGTGCCTCGAGCTGCCCGCGGCGGGTAATCACGCGTACCTTGTCGCCATCCTCAATACCTAAATCTTTGGCATCGTCGGCATGCATTTCGACGTACATTTCCGGCACCAGGCGGCGTGTGGTTGGGCTGCGGTTCGATTTCGCCGTATGGAAATGCTCGTAGACCACACCGAGTCCAAACCAGTACGGGTACTTGTCCTTTGGCACTTCGTTCCATTTTTTCCCGCGGTGAGCTTCATCGGGCAAATCAGGGGTGAGGCCCTTGTCGCGCGCCAGCTTGATCAAATCCATATGATCGATGGTGTAATGATCGGCTTTGGTGCCGAATTCCATCAGTTTTCTGGTAATTTCTTCACGGTCGCTATAGTCCTGGTGACAAATCTGCATATGCACCTTACCGTCTTTGGTGCGAAAATAGCCATAGGGCTTATTCTTCCAGTTACCTTCCTGCAACATATAACGGCGTTTTGTCCCGCCGTTTTGGGCAATGCCGTAAGAGGGCGCCGGCCACTGGATGCCCCGCAGATTTTTAAGTTGCTGGTAAGGTGAAATGCCATCGACTTTTTCGACTTCGAGAATTCCTGTCAAATCGGTATCGGTGCCGACCGAGGCGCGGCAGACGTCACGGAAAACTTCCTCGGTATCATAAAATCCGTTAGCGTCGCGCTTATAGGGCAGTACCTTGTCCATATCCAGACCGAGTAATTTACCAATTCCTTTGGCTTTGTCGATGACCATGTCCATGTCGGGACGGCAACCTTCGGGTGGCATCGCCGCCTGTTCGCAAATATTAATGCGACGTTCTGAGCTGATGTAGACACCGTTGACTTCACCCCAGGTGGCCGCCGGTAAAATGACGTCGGCGTAGAGGTTATTCGGTGCGTGGCGATATATTTCCTGCACCACGTTAAACGATTTCATGAGTGCCGGGCGCACCAGGTTTTCCTGGTCAGGCAAATCGATATGCGTGGCGTAGACCAGAAACATTGCCTTGACTTCGTCCTTGAGCACGCGTTCCATCATGCCGACCGCCATGCCGGGGTTGCTCGAGTTCATCGCGTGGATCAGATTTTCTTCCGGGACACGCCAGAATTTCGCCATATGTGCCCGGTGTTTGGCATTTTTTAACGGTTCGTTAAATGGCAGGCGCCCGGTTAGTCCACCGGTAAAACGTTCGCCCATCGCATTGGGTTGACCGGTCATGGAAAAAGGCCCGCAGCCCGGCTTCGCGAGGTTACCGGTGAGGGTCAGCAGGTTAATGATGGAGATCACGTTATGCTGACCGTGGATGTGCTGGTTATAACCGATGCCCCACATAATAATGACGCCACCGTAAGCCTCGCCTCCAGGTACGGCACTGGCGACGTCGGACGCATGCTTGCCCTTGCTGCGCGCCAGACGCTTACGCGTGGCGTCGGCAAACATGTTGGCGACTCGACGAATTAACGCGGGTGAAACATCGTGATTCGGCCCGCCCATGCGGTCCTGCACCTGTTCCGGACTATAATTGTTGGTCACTTCGTCGACGTATTCTTTCCAGCCCTTGGCATGTACCTTGATAAAGTCCCAGTCGATCACATCAGGATGATCCTTCAGTAAAACATGGGCAATGGAATTGAGGAAGCTGATATCGCCATTCAAAACGGGCACGTGCACCGAATTGTCGGGGTTGATGTCCTGGTACCCTTTGGCGGTGCCGGTATATCGCGGGTCGACCACCACTGTCGGAATATCGTCTTTCTTCTTATGATCGGCGGCGCGCCAGAAAATTATGGGATGAGACTCGCGGGCGTTGTGACCGAAGTGCATGATCATATCGCAGAGTTCGATGTCTTCGTAAGCCAGTGGCGGCGTATCCGAACCCAGTGTCTTGAAATAACCGGTTACCGCCGAAGTCATGCACATGCGCGCATTCGCCTCGATGGTATTGGATCCCAGTACACCTTTCATGAACAGATTTTCCAGATACTGTCCTTCCATAGTGAGCTGACCCGAACCGTACAGTGAAATCGAGTTACCGCCATATTTTTTCGCCAGATGTGCGATCTTGTGGTCGATCATTTCACCAGCCGCTTCGTAGGACACGCGTACAAAGTGTTCTTCGTCAAACGAACCCTTGGTCTTGCTGGTATAGTCAAGATCGCCATGCCCCGGTTTGTTCCACTCTTCCCAGACATCTTTGCGCACGTAGGAATCGCCTTCGATGCGGTCGACATAAATCGGTTCAGCAGCGGTCAAACCCTTGATACACTGCAGACCGTAATTGGTGGGATGGTCCTTGTCAGGTCTCATCGAGACGATTTTACCGTTTTCGACCTGTATTACGGTACCGCATCCGACCCCGCAATAAGGGCATTGCGCCAGTGCGGTAGTCCGTGTCGCAGTGCTGCTATCGCTGGTAGCGGCTTCGAGTTCCGGATTCACACCGACCATCAGGCTTGCACCCGCCGCGGAGCCGGTGATAAAGGCGCCGTTTTTGATAAAATCACGCCGATTCATTTTGATTCGTTTCATTTTGTTGACTCCTGTTACTTGGTCAGTGTGCGTAGATAAACTATGATGTCATCGATTTCCTGGTCACTTAAATTGGCCAGTCCATCTGCTCCGGAAAAACCCCTCATGCGAGTATTGGAACGTCCGTATTTAATCGTGGTGCGCAAGAATCCATCCGATGCTTTGTCTAGCAAGCCGACTTTGCCAATGGCAGTACCGGTGCCGCCAGCGGCATAACCACTACCTTCCGGGCCGTGGCAGGTTGAGCAAATGTAATTGAACCACTGCTGGCCCAGACGGGGGTCACCATGCGCATCCGGCTCGGCATCAACCTCTTTGGCGCGTAGCGGCAATTTCGCAAATGAACGCAGATAGGCCAAAATGGCGCGACCCTGATCACGCCCGAGATGGGCAAAAGGCGGCATACCGGTGCCCTGTCGTCCGTCCCTGATGGTACTGAGGATGAGTTTGTCCGAAGCGGTACTCAGAAACTCCGGATTCGATAAAGAAGGCGCAAACCCGGGTTTACCGATCGCATCGGCCTGGTGGCAAAAAATACAGTTTTGTGCGTAAAGTTGACTACCGAGCTTAATTTTTGCCGCATCCTGAGCCTGGGATACCCCCCCAAACAAGGTACAGACCGCAATCGCCGGATAAAGATATCGATGGAGTTTTTTCATTTTATTTTCCTTTGGGCTGATTATATTTGATTAATAAATAGGCTCTGTTTACGTATTACC
>CAZYYM010000131.1:0-8398 GCA_964651385.1 uncultured Gammaproteobacteria bacterium
AAATCGATTACGGCTCTGCGTTTCGGCCGGTGAAGCGCTACCCAAAGCTGTCGGTGAACGCTGGAAAGCATTATTTGATGTCGACATTATTGACGGAGTCGGCTCAACCGAATTGCTGCATATATTCCTGTCAAATAAACCCGATGATGTGAAGTATGGTACTTCCGGAAAAGCCGTGCCCGGATATGAATTGCGATTGCTCGATGAGCATAATAACGCGGTCGAGGACGACAATATCGGTGAGCTGATCGTCAATGCGAGTACTGCGGCCATTGGCTACTGGAATCAACGAAAAAAGAGTCGCGCGACTTTTGAAGGCGATTGGACCCGGACCGGTGACAAGTACACTCGCGATGGTGACGGTTATTATCATTACTGCGGTCGTACTGACGATATGTTCAAAGTCAGCGGAATCTGGGTTTCGCCTTTCGAAGTCGAATCAGCGCTGATCACGCATGAAGCGGTGCTAGAGGCCGCCGTGGTCGGCTACCAGGACGATGATGGCTTAACCAAACCGAAGGCCTTTGTCGTGTTGCTGGAAGGTCAACCGGAAGACGGTTTATTCGATGTATTGAAAGATCTGGTTAAAGAGAAAATCGGTAAATGGAAATACCCCCGTCAAATTGAATTTGTGAAAGAACTGCCGAAGACTGCTACAGGAAAGATTCAGCGATTTAAACTCAAGGGTCGTTAATGCAGGCCGAGGGGTTCATCGATGTCCAGGGTAAGGCTCTGGAGTATCGCTGCATAGCGGGGAATTCGGACAAACCGGTTTTTGTTTTATTGCACGAAGGCCTTCGTTGTGTCCACATGTGGAAGGACTTCCCTGCAACCCTGGACGAATTGACCGAAAGTTGTGTGTTTGTTTATTCCCGACAGGGTTATGGTCGCTCGGCGAGTTGCGAATTGCCGCGCTAAAACCGCTTTATGGCGAGAAACTACCCAGTCTATTTAATGGAAGGTGCTGAATAGTTATGGATGTAGTAACCTGAAGGAATAATTTTCAGGTGTAATATGACGGCTATAACAAAGCTATTTTACAAAGCTCGACTAACAACACGTTTGATGCTGACCCTGGTTTTCGTCGTGTTATTACAAGCAATCGTTAGTGGTGGATTTACACTACATTACATAGAGGTGATCCTTGAAGGGCGCATCGGGGATCAGGCGTTACAATTGTCGCGAGTCGTATCGAGTTTGCCCCAGGTTCGCCAGGGTCTTCTTGAAAAAGATGCGAACCAAATTCAACCACTCGCAGAATCAATCCGCCATCAAACTGATGCCCGATTTATTGTTGTGGGTGACGTGGAAGGAATTCGATATTCACACCCTATAGTCAATAGAATAGGTAAAAAACGTGTCGGCGGTGACAACCAGAGAGCTATCAAGAATGGAGAGTCTTATGTATCGAAAGCGATTGGTAGCCTTGGACCATCCATGCGAGGCAAGTCACCGGTATTTGATAAAGAGGGTAAAGTTATCGGTGTAACCAGTGTGGGTTACATGCTTGATAGCATCGATGGCACGATCAGCGCCTATCAGAAAACTGTTATATTGGTGGTAATCGTTTCATTACTTTTTAGCATGTTGGTCGGTATGGCTATATCCGGTCACTTTAAACGAATTCTATTCGGCTTAGAGCCAGAAGAAATTGCCGGTTTGTTTGAAGAGCGTCTTGCCACATTGGAGACGGTACGCGAGGGTATTATCGCAATTGACCGCAAAGGCAAGATAACGACATTTAATCGAACTGCAGTCGAAACCTTGGGGCTACCCCAGAATGAAGTGCTAACGGGCAGAGACATAGGCCAGGTATTGCCTGATAGCGATATGTGGAGCATTCTCGAAAAGGGAAAGGCAGAGACGGACAAAGAAATTTTTATTAACGGACAGAGCTTGATTGTTAACCGCCTTCCAGTTCAGGTTGGGGGTAAGACTACCGGGGTGGTTTCCAGTTTTCGGCCAAAAGGTGAACTCGAATTGTTAACCAGAAAACTCTCGCACATCGAACAATATGCCGAAACATTGCGCTCACAGAGCCACGAGTATGCCAATAAATTGCATACAATTGCGGGGCTTATCCAAATTGATGCGAAAGCAGAGGCGCTGGAACTAATCGGACAGGAAAGTAAGGGTGTGCAGGAATTGGTCTATCTACTGGTTAACGCGGTTCCAGATCCGGTTCTCTCGGGTTGTATACTGGGCAAGTTCAATCGTGCGCGGGAGTTGGGACTTAATTTGATTGTCGATGCAGAAAGTCACATGACTGATTTACCCGAAGATCTTCCGCGTGAACAACTGGTATCCATGCTGGGTAATTTACTGGACAACGCATTTGAAGCAACGCGTCTTCACCGCAAAAAAAATAACTCTACCGAGCAGTCAGTTAAATTGACTATGAGCGACTACGGCAATGATTTGATTTTCGAAATCGATGATCATGGTGAAGGAATACCTGATCGGGAAAGACAGCGAATATTCGAGAAAGGCGTTACCAGTAAAGCTGAAACGGGGCACGGATACGGGTTGTACCTGGTTGGCGAAATTATCGATAATCTTGATGGTCAAATTTCCATTTCGCCAATTACGGGTGGTACCCGCGTCATTGTATACCTACCAAAGATAAAAACCGGCGCCCAGCATCGAGAGCTATCAGCGTGAATCCTATACGCACCATGATCGTAGAAGATGATCCTCGCATCGCTGATATCCAAAGCAGATTTTTGCAAAAACTGGATGGATTTGAAGTAATCGGTTTAGCGCATAACATAGATGATAGTAATGAAATGGTAGAAATATTGAATCCGGATCTAATCCTGTTAGATATTCATTTTCCTGATGGAAACGGTCTCGATTTTCTGAAAATTATCCGTGCTCAAAAACAACATATTGAAGTTATTCTTGTAACAGCGGCGAGGGATGTTGAAACACTGAAAAAAGCCATGCAAGGTGGTGTGTTTGATTATGTTGTAAAACCGCTGGAATTTAACCGGTTACGCGACTCATTAAAACGTTTTGAAAACTTTTTTAAACGCTTGAAATCTCTCGATACACTTGAGCAGTCTGATATTGATGTTCTTATGCCACGTACCGTAGAAGGGAGAGGTATTGAACGATCAGATAGTCCACTGCCCAAAGGTATAGATTCGTTGACGCTGGCAAAAATACGCGAACTTTTCAGGATGGATGCGGGTTCCTTCAGTGCCGAATTAGTAGGGCAAAATATTGGCGCCAGTCGCACCACCGCACGTCGATATCTGGAATTTTTGGTGAGCAATAGTGAGCTAAAAGTTGAAGTTAGCTACGGTGGTGTGGGTCGACCGGAGCGCCATTATTGCCGTATCTGATACTCCCGTATATCCACCGAATCCAGGCGGAAGCGCACAGGAGATTTGCCTGTCTGATTATTTCTTGGGAAAACTGGCGGGGCTTAATTCCGTGAAAGCAAAATTGGTAAAAAAGCCAGAGCAATATTATTGGAGTAGTGTGCGTGGATCCCTCAAGGGGGAAGATCCATTTGGAATAGTAGATGCAAGTAAATTACTGGCGATCTGTGGTGAATGGATAATGAATTTAAAACTGGTAATGGTAGAGCCCGATAATGAATTTATCCATCATACAAGTACGGGCAGGCGGCTGGATGGACCAGGGGGTTAAAAAACAGGCAAAACGGTTATTGAATCGCGGTCTACAGGAAAAAAGCCAGGGCCAAAGGTTGAGTCATATAATTAAGATATATGTCCCCGAAATATACCCGTAATATATGGAAGCAGCTGTCAGACCATTTGCCTCTATACGCTCAGTTTAAATATCGAAAATAATTAACCGCAACCCCCTTTAGATGCCAGTATCAGCTGCCGGATTTCTGCAGTTTCCAGGTGTTTCTGATGCCGGTGTCTCGAAGCACTTTGTTTCGAAAACGCGGTTTGCAATATCTGTAATGCGTCACCATGAGAAACGAGTAACAGGGTCGCGTCCATCATTTCTTTTTCATATTCGGATACCAGGGCCGTAACCCGCTCCATTACCTCGTCGGCTCTTTCCACGCCCCTGAATCGATTCTCGGGATTCGTTTTATCCTCTCTCCACACCTCGGCATAGCTGCTATCGGAAGACAGCTCCAGTTCGCCAAAATAGCGCTCGCGCAGGCGCACATCAAAACAGATAGGCGTATGGCATTTAAGCAGGCCATGGACGATTTTGGCCGTTTCCCGGGCGCGCCTGAAATCCGAACTGATAACCAGGGTGTCGAGATCGAGTTGCTCGTCCGCCAGCATTGTTTCGGTTACCTGCACCTCACCCCTTTCGCTCAAACCATAGTCAGCTAGACCATTTTCAAAATGGCTGACAATGATCCCCTCATGGTTGGCGATGCTATGGCCATGGCGCATCACAAAATAACGGTTGGACAGGTGCTTAAGATGGAGCAAATGACTCAATTCGGACCCCTTAGAATGAAAAATACCGACAAAAATAATCCGGGCCGACACCGTAGATAGCGGCGAATCGAGCGACAGTTTCCTCAGCAAACGGCCGCAACTCGGAATCGTGTATTCCCCCGGCAATAAGCACGGAGTCTATACCGTAGTTGACTGCACCCCTAATATCGGTTTCGAATGCGTCGCCTACCATAAGTACCCTCGATTTATCGATGCCCTCCAGGGACCCAATTGCCATTTCGAATATCTCGGCATGAGGCTTGCCATAAAAAATTACAGGCTGACCACCCAATGAGTGGTAATGTCTTGCAATAGCGCCCGCCGATATACCCACTTTTCCACTGCGTACTGCAATTTGATCGGGATTGGCACAAATCATCGGCAACTGTCTGGTAACCATTTCCTCAAGCAACGGGGTTAGCGATTTTGAATCGCCTGGATTACCCTTCGGTGCGCCGGTATTGAGCACGAAACCGGCGCCTTCGAGGGAATCAAGCCAGCGAAAATTCAAACCGTCGAGGATCGACCGACTTCGTTCAGGCCCAAGGTAATAACCCGTTTCACCAAATTGTTTGGGTATGTCATCTCCCTGCAGCGCTAGCCAGGTTAGCTCGCCCGAGGACACGACTCCCTGGTACAGTTCGGGCGTGATACCTACGCGATCCAGTTCCCGACAAATGGCATTCTGTCGCCGCGCCGCGTTCGATAGCACGATAACCTGCTTACCCTGAATCGCCAGTTGGGCGAGGCAATGCCTTGCACCGGGGTAACATTCTCTTCCGTCATGTAACACACCCCAGGCATCGACCAGGAAAATATCATAGCCGCCATAAATTGCCGCCATGCCAGAAATGCTTTTCATGCGTTCCATATTAGGTAGGCCATTCTATCCATTTATCCAGGATCACCTAAGAGATTCCTATTCGAATACCCTGTCAAAAGTTGCAGCATCAGGATCGATTGGTGATAATGAGCTGGCTCGAGGAGAGAACACCAGGTCAAAAAATACTGGTTGAATTTGTTCCGCATCTTATAACCAACATAACAGGAAAATAATAATGTACAAATATATCTCGGCATTTGCCAAACTAACGGGCTTACTGATTGTCCTTGCATTCTCAACCAATGCTGCGGCCGCTGAAGATTGCTTCCGGGGCACGCTGGATGATCTATATTGCGACCGCGATGGTGACCTCGTCGCCGATCTGCCGCTTGACGAAAGCAAATGGGTTGATCCAGACACCATCATATTTTCATATACACCCGTAGAAGACCCAGCTATTTACGCCAAAGTCTGGGATGGGTTTATCAAACATATGTCTGAGGTAACAGGCAAAAAAGTCGTGTTTTTCCCGGTTCAATCATACGCAGCCCAGTACGAAGCGATGCGTTCGGGACGTCTGCATATAGCCGGTGTTAATACCGGTGGTAACCCGGTCGCGGTATCCTGCGCCGGTCTCGTACCCTTCGCGATGATGGCCTCGAAAGATGGCTCTTACGGATATGAAATGGAAATTATCGTTCCCACTGGCAGTGATATCAAATCTCCAGCGGATATCAAGGGACGTACCCTGGCCTTTACCTCACCAACCTCTAACTCGGGTAACAAGGCACCTTCAGCACTGCTTAAATCCGAATTTGGGCTGGTCAAGGATGTTGATTTTAAAACCGTATTTTCCGGTAAACACGATAACTCCGTGCTTGGTATCGCCAACAAGGACTACGAAGTGGCCGCGGTTGCGAATTCGGTAATGAATCGCATGTTCGACCGGAAGGTAGTCGATCCCTCGCAGATTACGACAATTTACAAATCCGCCACCTTCCCGACCACCGGATATGGCCATGTCTACAACCTGCATCCCACGGTGGCAGCCAAGATCAAGCAGGCCTTTTTTACCTTCAAATGGGAGGGATCGGAACTGCAGAAAGAGTTTAAGAAAGAAGGCAGATTTGTCGCGATTAACCATAAATCCGACTGGGATGTAATCCGTAAGATCGACGCTGCTAACGGCGTCAGTTACGCCTGTAAGTAGTATTTTTTTGCACTGTCAGTTAAAAATGAGCCATGAATCTTTTCGTGGCTCATTTCTTGCGGTCAGTCGCAAATAGAATATCGAATTGACCTTGCTTAGGCGGGCTCATTAAATGCTTCGAATTGAAAACCTGGGAAAACGTTACCAAACCGGGGATTTGGCGCTCAACAGCGTTAATCTGGAAGTTCCCTACGGACAGGTAATGGCGCTTATAGGCCCTTCCGGCGCTGGTAAGAGTACACTGATCCGCTGCGTCAATCGGCTGGTAGAACCTACCTCGGGCAAAGTTTACCTGGGTGATCTCGAGCTAACCCAACTGGGTTCGACGGACTTACGGCGTGCGCGCAGCCGTATGGGTATGATTTTTCAGGAATACGCGCTGGTTGAACGATTGAGTGTGATGGAAAACGTATTGTCAGGTCGGCTTGGATATGTCGGTTTCTGGCGAAGCTTTTTTCGCAAGTTTCCCCAATCCGATATCGATGAAGCATTCCGTTTGCTGGAACGGGTGGGACTCGATGACATGGCGAACAAGCGAGCCGATGAATTATCGGGTGGTCAGCGCCAACGTGTAGGCATTTGCAGGGCATTAATCCAGAATCCTGATTTATTGCTGGTAGACGAACCGACCGCCAGTCTCGATCCGAAAACTTCACGCCAGATCATGCGCCTGATCTGTGAACTCTGCCAGGAAAGACAACTGGCGGCGATCATTAATATTCATGATGTTTTACTGGCGCAAATGTTCTCCAGGCGTATCGTCGGCCTGCAGGAGGGCACCATCGTTTATGATGGCGCTCCGGATGGTATGACTCCCGAAGTACTGACCCAGATATATGGTGAGGAAGACTGGGAGGCTACCATCGAAGAAGTCAAGGATGATGAGGGTAGCCTGGCTGCAATTTCCGGTTTCGATATTAAACAACTAGAACCAGACTCTTGAACCAGATAGTCGCCAGGCGTAACTGGAAACGCCCACCTTTTATAAAAAGCCCGCTGCTACGCTGGGGACTTTGGCTAGGCGCCGCTATTTATCTGGCGTTAGCACTAGGCACGATGGAAATCGACTGGGGCCGGGCTGCGGAGGGCCTCACCCGCAGTAAGCGATTCATCATGGCCTTTTTTCCACCGGACTTTATCTCCAGATGGGACTCGATAGAGGAAGGCATTCTAGAAAGCTTATGGATGACTATCACTTCTACGGTGATTGGCATTATCTTGTCCATACCGGTAGGACTGGGCGCAGCCAGAAACCTCGCATACCGGCCGGTCTACTTATTTTGCCGTGGGATCTTGGCGGTTTCCAGGACATTCCCGGAAATTATACTCGCGATCTTCTTTGTTAAACTGTTCGGTTTTGGGCCCTTCGCGGGCTTTCTGGCACTCAGTGTCGGCACCATAGGCTTTTACGGAAAATTGCTCGCCGAAGACATCGAGTCCATGGATCCAGTTCAGGCGGAAGCGGTTAAATCCGTCGGTGCGAGTTGGCTACAGTGGTTAAATTACTCGGTCCAGCCCCAGGTCATGCCACGCATGATTGGCCTGGGTATTTACCGCCTGGATATCAACTTCAGGGAGTCAGCGGTAGTTGGAATCGTCGGCGGCGGCGGAATTGGAGCAACCTTGTTGACATCGTTCGATCGCTACGAATTCGATTCCGCGGCGGCTATCTTGCTGGTTATCATCGGTATTGTCATGATGATGGAATACAGCTCCGGATACATACGCCGCTGGGTGCAATAATGTCAGTTAGGCAAATAGCAAATACCAGAGTCTGGCAAAGGCGCACCACCCGAAAACAATTTGCGGTGTGGCTGGGGCTGCCCACCCGGGGTTCTTTATTTCTCTCTTTGTGGCGGCTCATATCGGACAAGATCATCTGGGTCTTTGTTTCCCACACGCCGCGCCCAGCTGTCGGTAGGTCCA
>CAZYYM010000132.1:0-8332 GCA_964651385.1 uncultured Gammaproteobacteria bacterium
TGCTGCAAGGCCTCCCTGAAATTTTCCGCGCATTTCACAAGATGGGTAAAGAGCGCGAGCGCTGGTTTGTTCGGGCCTTGCCTGTCTATATAATCGGGCTGATATGGCTCAATCTTGCAGTGTTCCAACCGGACATTGCCCCCGGAGGTGAATGGTTTTCCGACCTCATGTCAGCCCGACCGGACATGGACAAGGCTACCATCGGATTGATCATGCTGGGGGCGATGCTGTTCGTGATATTCATCGGCTTTCCCATTGCGTTCACGTTGATTTTCCTTGCCTTTATTTTCGGTATCTGGGGAGCCAACTTCAAGTTGACCACGCTGCTGATGACCCTGAACACAAACTCCACCATGTTGAACGATCAGCTCATGGCGGTGCCGCTCTTTGTCCTGATGGGGATCGTAATGGAAGCGGCGGGCTTGATGGACCGGCTGTTTGCGTCGATCCAGATGATCATGTCGCGCGTTCGCGGCGCGCTGTTCATCGCCGTGCTGATCGTATCCACGATTTTTGCAGCAGCCACCGGCATTGTCGGCGCTTCCGTGACCCTGCTTGGGATCATGGCTGGCGCGACCATGACCAGATCCGGCTATAATGTTCAGCTTGCGGCCGGAACCATCACCGCCGGCGGCACATTGGGCATTCTGATACCGCCCTCGATAATGCTGATCGTCATGGGACCTGTTCTCGAAGTTTCAACCCTTGACCTCTTCCGTGGAGCCTTTATTCCCGGCGCCCTGCTGGCATCCCTTTACCTGCTCTACACGCTAGGACGCTGCTGGCTGAATCCGGATCTCGGCCCAATTCTGGCAGAAGAAGATCAACCCATAACCTCCAGGTTTTATGGTGCAGAGGTCGCGTTAATCTGCCTGGGCGTTTTGACCGTTTGCCGGGTTTTCGGCCTGGCAATAGGTGGCGCATTTGGTGGTGTAGTGCCATTTGGCGGGCTGATCGTGTTGGCCATAGCCTGTGCCGTCGCCTATGCCGCTTACCGTCGTTTAAACATACTCCGGATCGTGGTTCCGATTGCGGTTATTTTCCACGGCTATATGATTATCGCGAATATGGGCGAAGACGGTAGCCTGCCGATCTGGTCGATTACCTTTGCTGCATTTAACCTGCTGCTGGCCTATCTGGGACGGCCGATTTATAGCGCGAATGCCGACAGTGAGTTCCATTTCTCGGATCTCTGGGATGAGTTCTTTGCCGGGCTTATGCCACCGACGATCCTGATTTCCTTTGCACTGGGATCAATTCTCCTCGGCTTTGCAACACCTGCTGAAGCCGCAGCGATGGGCGCCTTTGGTGCCATTTTGCTATCCCTCATATACGGCAAGTTCACCATGCCGAGTTTCTTTGACAGTCTGATCAAAGCCCTGGAGATCACAGTTTTAATTATGTTCCTGGTTGCCGCGTCGAACTTCTTTGGTGCCGAATTCAGTGCTTTGGGCACACCAAAGATGATGACTGAGCTGCTACTCGGCCTCGATATGTCTCCGTTCCTTATTCTAATCCTGATTATGGCACTGATCTTCCTTCTGGGGTGGCCACTGGAGTGGGTGCCCATCGTTCTGATCGTTGTGCCAATTTTGCTGCCGACGGTCGAGTCGTTGGACCTCTACGGGCTGAATCGCTACGACCTGATGGTCTGGTTTGGCATTCTGGTCGCGGTGAACCTGCAAACAGCGTGGCTATCCCCACCTGTGGCCCTGTCAGCCTACTTTCTAAAGGGCGTCGTGCCGAACTGGGATCTCAAGGACATCTACCTGGGCATGATGCAGTTCATGATGATTCAACTTGTCGGTCTCATCCTGCTGTTTCTCTTCCCGCAACTGGTGCTGTGGCTCCCCAGGGTAATGTCTGGCGGGTAACATTGGTCCGGGGACAATATATCGTATCCAGCCGGTCTAAGGATTATCAGACTCGAATGGCACTTACTTAAGCTTTTTAGGGTGTCCATTTTCAATAACCTCCACACGAGCTTGATGCCTGGGTTTAGTGAGTAAAGGATACGGTCAACTGGTTCCCATGCTCCAGCGTGGGAACCCTCATCTGCTATTTAATCGCCTGGACAAAAAAGATACCGAGAGACAAACTAGCTTATCAACAATTATTTCGTGATTATCATGGCGTCTGACCCGAATGGCAGCAAAGCATAATAACTCCCTCTAAAACGGAATTAGTTTTCCCATTTTGGGTATTTTATTTTAAACTGGAAGCATGAAACGTGAACGTGGCTCTACTATCCATCGAGTGCTGGGCATACTCGATATCATCGCTTCATCCAGTAAACCGATTAGTGCGACTGAGATTAACGAGACGCTTAACTTGCCGAAAGCTACTGCGCATCGTTTGTGCGCGGAACTCGAGCAACGCGGATATTTGCTGAAAGAAATCAATGGCAAGAGTTATATGCCGGGAAATCGCCTACATAAGACCGCAGTCGGCGTTCTGTCCAATTCCAGCTTCAGCGCCTATCGTCATGCAATCCTTGAATCGCTATCTCGTCAGGTCGGAGAAACCTGTAATATCGCCTACCCCAACGGACTGCGAATGGCTTATTCGGACCGGGTGGAGACACAGCATCCGCTTAAGTTGAATTTCTCAATCGATACCCGCGTACCCTTATACTGTACCGCAAGCGGAAAGCTGTTTCTGGCCAGCATGCCGTTGAAAAAGCGCAAGGCCATCATTGACAAACTCGAGCTGATACCGCATACCGCAAACACCATAACCGACCCGGAACAACTGACCGATGAGACCGAACAGATTAGAAACAGCAATCTGTCGATCGATAATCAGGAGTATTTCGATGGTATGATTGCTGTCGGCGTTCCCATTACCGACCAGGCGGGTCGTTTTTACAGTTCGGTTGCGATACAGGCGCCGATTTTTCGATTCTCACTGGATGATGCGCAACGGCACATTCCAATATTACGCGAAGCCGCGAAGGACTTGTCGGCGCTAACCGAGGAATAGGCAAACAATGAAATACCACATGCTTGGCGGCACCGATATCGAAGTCAGCGAAATCTGCCTTGGCAGCATGACCTGGGGAACGCAGAACACCGAGGCGGAAGGTCACGCGCAAATGGATTACGCGCTGGAACATGGCGTCAACTTTATTGATACCGCCGAACTTTACCCGTCGAACCCTTTATCGGCTGAAACCCAGGGGCGTACCGAAGAAATCATCGGTACCTGGTTCAAGGCATCCGGCAAACGCGCCGAGGTCATTTTAGCGAGTAAGGTAGCCGGTAATGGCCACCCGTATATCCAGGGCGGCATCGATATCAGCGAAAAGAAAATCCGCAACAGCATCGAAGCCAGTCTAAAACGATTACAGACCGATGTAATCGACCTGTACCAGCTGCACTGGCCTAACCGGGGTTCATATCACTTCCGTCAGTCCTGGAAATTTGACGCTTCACGACAGGATACTAACAGGGCGCGCGACGAAATTCTCGAAGCGTTACGGACCCTCGACAACCTGAAATCCGAAGGAAAGTTACGTGAAATTGGCCTTTCCAACGAAAGTTGCTGGGGCGCCTTGCAATACCTGCAAATCGCCGTCGAAAACAATCTGCCCCGCGTCGTTTCCATGCAGAACGAATACAGCCTGATGCACCGTGTCTACGATCTCGACATGGCGGAAATGTCACATCATGAAAGTGTCGGTCTGTTATCCTATTCGCCTTTGGCCTGCGGTATGCTCACCGGCAAGTATCTGTCCGGCGATATACCCGCCGGTTCCCGCCGCAGCATTAACCCGGACCTATGGGGCAGGGTCAGCGAGATTTCCGCTGCAGCGACACGGGCCTATGCCAATATCGCAAGCCGGCATAACTTCAACCTGACCCAGATGGCGCTTACATTCTGCATGCAAAGACCTTTTATGACATCGACAATTATCGGTGCGACCAGTGTCGAACAGCTCGCGGTCAGTCTTGGCGCAGCAGACAAAACGCTTAACGATGAAGTGCTTGAGGATATACAATCGGTCTACCGTCAATATCCGATTCCCTTCTAAACAAGAATTATGGACCAACAAAGCATAGTCGCAGAAATGCGAGTACTTCCCGAGATTGACGTTGAGTTTGAGATCAAACGCCGCGTCGAATTTCTGTGCCGAAACCTTAAGTTATCGGGCCTGAAACATCTGGTACTCGGCATTAGTGGTGGCATCGATTCCAGTACCTGTGGGCGCCTGGCCCAACTGGCTATCAAACAGCTTGGAGTTGGCTTTAAATTTGCCGCCGTTCGATTACCCTATGCCGTACAGGCCGACGAGGACGACGCCCAATTGGCGCTAGAATTTATTCAGCCGAATATAAGCCTGAGCGTTAATGTTGAGGCAGGAACCGAAGCGCTACATCATTCAACATTGGGAGCGCTACAAGCACAGGACTTGATCAAGCATTCTTTGGTGGATATTGATTTCGTCAAAGGCAACGTTAAAGCGCGGATGCGAATGATCACCCAATACGAAATCGCAGGATTACTCGGTGGCCTGGTAATCGGCACCGATCATTCGGCTGAAAACGTCACCGGTTTTTATACAAAATACGGTGATGGCGCCTGCGATATTGCGCCTTTATTTGGATTAAACAAGCGACAGGTTCGCCAAATTGCCAGACATTTGGGTGCACCCGAAAAACTCATTACGAAGGCCCCAACCGCCGATCTGGAAAGTCTCGATCCGGGCAAAACCGATGAAACAGCACTCGGTTTAAGTTACGATCAAATCGATGATTTTCTTGAAGGTAAAACGATCGGTACCGATGCGACGCGACGGTTGATCGATATATTTATTCGGACGCAGCATAAACGCCGGCCTGTCGCGACAATATACGATTAACCATGTCTGGAAAAAATATTGGTAGTAAAGGTATTCAGACTCAGGCGATTCACGCCGGAGAAAATCCGGACGCTGACACCGGCGCTTCAGCGCCTAACCTGGTCATGTCGAGCACCTTCGTCGTTGACCAGGAAATCAGTTTTTCGGCCAACAATCTGACCGAACAAACACCTTTCGTCTATACGCGTTGGTCGAACCCCACGACGCAACAGCTCGAACAAAAAATGGCCATATTAGAGCAGACCGAATCCTGTGTCGCCTTCGCCTCAGGCATGGCAGCGACTGCGGCAGTTTTGCTTAATCATTTGAGTAGTGGTGATCATCTGATCATCAGTAATACCAATTATCCCGGTACCGCCGAGTTCGCGCGCGACACGCTCACCCGATTCGGCATTGAAGTGACCCCGGTGGATACTTCGGTGCTCGAGAATATGCAGCAAGCAATACGCGAAAATACGCGCATGATCTGGATCGAAACACCCTCTAATCCGCTATTGAGAATCTCGGATATCAAATCAATAGCGCAGATTAGCAAAAAGCAGGATGCCCTGCTCGTCGTTGATTCTACTTTCGCCACACCGATTGCGACTCGTCCAGTTACACTGGGTGCTGATCTGGTCGTGCATTCTTTGACCAAATATATCGGTGGGCACGGCGATGCGATGGGCGGTTCGGTTTGCGGCAAGCAATCACTCATCGGTCCGCTACGCGGTGAAGCACTGATACACTATGGCGGCGTGATCAGTCCATTTAATGCCTGGTTGATTTTACGCGGCATGGCGACACTTCCGATTCGAATGCGCTGCCACGGAGACAATGCGCTCGCAGTCGCCAATTTTCTTCAAAATCATCCCGCCATCGAGAAAGTATTCTATCCAGGCCTAGAATCCCACCCACAGCACAATCTCGCGAAGCAGCAGATGGACAATTTTTCTGGCATGATTGCGTTTCGGACCACCAGGCCAAAACAGGTCGCCGAACGCATGATGAAGCAACTTGAAGTTATTCACTACGCGGTATCGCTCGGGCATCACCGAAGCCTGGTATATCTGATGCAAACCAGTGATCTGATCGGTTCCTCGTATCGCCTGCAAGGTGACGAACTGGAAAAGTATCGGGATAGCGCCGGGGAAGGGATATTTCGATTGTCGATCGGCTTGGAGGATGCCAACGATCTTTGCCAGGATTTGAGCCAAATTTTGTAAAGACCAGCAGGTACCATATTACGGCTCTTTTCATCCATGACTTCGATGTTATCAGTCACTGTCAGGAAAACCAGTCGTGTTTTATCATCGAAGGTGTAGTAGCCAATTCGTCGATGAGTAATTCCTTTAAGTCTTTTACCCGTTCATTGCAACGACCGGCGCCGACTCGCACAACGTGAACAATCTCGGGGAGTTTGGGCAAACCAGCCTTTACCGGCACCAGCGTCTCATCAACGACCGATTGAGGTATCAATGCCACACCGATGCCCTGCCGGACAGCGTCGTTGACTCCTTTGGCGCTGGAACACTCGAAAACCACATTGAGTTTTCTGCCCTTTTGTTTCAGGGCCGCGCTGGCGGCTTTGCGGTAGTAGCAATCTTCACTGAATGACACAAAAGGAATCGCATCATCGACCAGCAGGGGGAAGTCGGCGGATTGCACCCAGTGCAGGCGGTCTCGCCAAAGCACTGTGTCGGTTGTGCGCAACTGGTCTTCAAAAACTTGCAGGATAGCCATGTCCAGACGACTGGATTTCAACCAGTCTGACAACACCAGACTTTGTGCAATTTTAATCTGTAAATTAACCTCAGGATGTGAACGCTTGAATAGCCCGAGCACGCGAGCCAGTGAACCGTGGGTGGCATCTTCCGTCGCACCGAGCACCAGATTACCACTTAAAGAAGAAATCCGGTAATTCGACAGCATTTCATCATGTAATGAAACCAGCCTGCTTGCATAATCATGAAAGCTCGTCGCTTCACGGGTCAATGCGAATCCTTCGCTCTCGCGTCTAAGCAATTTAAAACCAATGCGGCTTTCGAGACGTTTCAGTGTGTGACTCACCGCAGACTGTGTCAGGTTTAATTGACTGGCGGCAACTCCCACACGCCTGTGTTTAACCACCGAGGTTAGAACCCGTAATGAATCAATATCCAGTTTTTTTGACATATATGACTATGGTTCATATTAATATTGTTTTATATCATTATTGTCATGTTAAGAAAAGCGCTAATATACACATGCTTAAACATCAAACGAGATCAAAACCATGAGTAAGGCATTAACCGATTACAAAGTTCTAACCTTCGATTGTTACGGCACCATGATTGACTGGGAGTCCGGTATCTGGGATGCCATACAACCAGTTATTCTCACAAACAAACGTGATGACATCACACGGCAGATCGCCCTCGAGGCTTTTGCTTTTATCGAAACCGAACAGGAAATAAAAACTCCCGATATGCTTTATCCACAATTACTGACTCAGGTTCACATTTCTCTGTGTAAACATTTCGACCTCAGAACCACAACGAAACTGGATACGACTTTCGGTGATTCGGTTCAGCAATGGCCTGCCTTCCCCGATAGTGCAGACGCACTACGCGAATTAAAGAAACATTTCAAACTGGTGATTCTGTCAAATGTCAATCGCGGGGGCTTTAATGCATCTGCCGAAAAACTCGGTGTTGAATTTGACGCGATTTATACCGCGGAAGACGTTGGTTCCTACAAACCGAATCCAGCTAACTTCGAGTATATGCTGGGAAACCTTGAAAACGATTACAGTATTTCTCGTGATCAAATATTACATACCGCCCAAAGTATGCATCATGACCATGTTCCAGCCACTCAATTCGGACTGGCTAAAGCCTGGATCGACCGCCAGAATCTACAGGGTAGCGATCACTGGGGAGCCACCGCGAAGGTAGACAAATTGCCTCCGGTTGATTTCCGTTTTAATACGCTGGCGGAAATGGCCGATGCCTTAGCAGAGTAAGTATTCCTCCATCACCTGATAATGAACACCATCCGGCTGGCTTACCGATTCAACTAATACAAACCGGTCCACAGACCAGCAAATCCTGTGGGCCATCTTTAATCCTGGCTGCTCAGGCACTTTACGTGCCACGGTGACGTGCGGAGAATAGAGTCGTGTTTCGGGCTGATATTCACACTGGCTAATTTCGTTACCCAGATTTTTCTGCAAGTCGAACAATGTCCGAAGTGGTTGCCGGCAACCAAACCATAACACCTTTGGCTTGTTGAAATAACCTGCCTGATCAATGCATAAATCGAAAGGTCTGGCCGATAATTTTTTAGCCTGCCTGTGTAAACAGTTTTTCTCATCTAAGGTAGTATTCCCAACAAAGTGCAACGTCATGTGCCAGTTATATCGCGGCACCAAACGCCCGCTATTCGAAGGAAACGATTTAAGGCAATCTGAAATTTGATCGCGAACGCATTCACTCGGCCAAAGCGCAAAAA
>CAZYYM010000133.1:0-8320 GCA_964651385.1 uncultured Gammaproteobacteria bacterium
AATGGCAGGAGGCGTAAAAGAATACGTATAAACCCAGCATACGACGGAAGCGAAACAATGTACCATTATTGGTCCAATTACGGATAGGCGTTATAGCGAGCGTGGCCAGCAGGAATCTCAGCGCCCAGTCGCCGGTTTCGTGCGTGATTGTCTCTACCGGGTTTGCACCCAGACCGCCTTCAAACGCACGCCAAATAAGAGCGACCAGGGGAATCAGGCATACCACAAATAGGACTGGCTTGGCATAAGCACTTTTTAAAGCCTGTTTTATCGCCATCGTTAAAAATTAACACGTAAATCCATATCATCGTACATGTGCGCGACTTCAGCTTCGTAGCCGTTAAACATCAGGGTCTTGCGTTTAAAAATATCGCCAATCCGACGCTCTTTCTTTTGTGACCAGCGAGGATGGTTCACTTCCGGGTTCACATTCGAATAATAACCATATTCTCGCGCCGAGGCCATATTCCAACTGGTTGCCGGTTGATCCCGGGTGAAATTGATTCCGACAATCGATTTGATACTTTTAAAGCCATATTTCCAGGGCACCACGAGTCGAATAGGAGCACCATTTTGGTTGGGCATGGTTTTGCCGTACATACCGACCGCCATTAAGGATAGCGGATTCATAGCCTCGTCCATTCGTAGACCTTCGCGGTAAGGCCATTGCAAAACAGATCGATTCTGGCCCGGCATCTTCATTGGATCGAAGAGCGTTTTGAAAGCAACATGCTTTGCATTCGAATTTGGTTCCAACTTATTAATCAGCGAAGCCAGGGGTACACCTAACCAGGGAATCACCATCGACCAGGCTTCGACACAACGCAATCGATATATTCTCTCCTCAATAGCACTGCCATCAATCAGGTCTTCAAGCGCATACTCTCCGGGTTTATTGCACTCTCCACCGACTGTAATCTTCCAGTCACTGGTATCGAACTTCTTTGCCCGCTTGACCGGATCAGTCTTGCCAGTACCAAATTCATAGAAATTATTGTAACTGGTAGCATCGCTCTCTTTGGTGATTTCTTCGTCAATCGTAATAACATTACGCTGGTAATCACCAATCGGCAATGACGCCGCAGCATTACCCCAGCGACTTAGCAATATTGCTGTTCCTAATGCCGTGCCGGTTTTCATAAACTTCCGGCGCTGTACGTAAATTTCTTCAGGCGTTACTTCGAATTCGGAAATTTCCCACGATTTTTTCAATTTAATCACAATGACAAATCCTATATTATCTTTCTCTAAACAGAAAGCCGCATATTAATATACGACTGATATACCCTTGACCTTATTATTCGGCAAAAGTCCTGTCATACTTATAACGTTTTTATAAACAATCACCTCAAAGATCGATCATGTCAGAATATACAGCGACTATTCGATGGCAACGCCATGAAAACGAAAGTTATATTGATAACCAGTATAGCCGAGAACATGAATGGTTGTTCGATGGTGGGGTCGTAGTGCCGGCTTCTTCCTCCCCGCACGTCGTACCCTTACCCTTCTCGGTTGAAGAAAATGTTGATCCCGAAGAAGCATTCATAGCCGCTTTATCTAGCTGCCACATGCTGTTTTTCCTCTCCATCGCCGCGAAAAAAGGATTCGTGATCGACGAGTATACGGATGCGGCGATCGGTTTAATGGAAAAAGATAGCGACAATAAAATCTCTATAACCAGGGTGATTCTTCGCCCCGAGATTAAATTCGCGGTCGACAATAAACCTGACTGTACCATGCTGGAGAAGATGCATCATCAATCACATGAGCAATGTTTTATCGCCAATTCGGTAAAAACCGAGGTCGTTACCGAAATCGTAGACTCAATAATCTAGATTTTAAATTAAATTAGTTAAATATAATATTGATTTTATTAACTTAATTAATCCATTTTCTCGCATTACGAAATATCCGCATCCAGGGGCCAAATGCACCCCATTCTTCCGATTGCCAGGAATTTTGTAGGCTGCGGAAAATACGTTCCGGATGCGGCATCATGATTGTGAATCGGCCATCATCATTGGTGAAGCCGTTTAGTCCCAGGGCCGAACCATTAGGATTGAGTGGATAGTATTCGCTGGCATCACCTTGAGAATCGACGTATCGCAGGCAAGCAATCTGTTTCTCAAGCAGTTGTTGGCTACTTGCCTTTCTCTGTTCAACCAGACCTTCGCCGTGTGCAACAACAACCGGCATCATCGATCCTGCCATGCCATCCATAAACAGAGAAGCGGATTTAAGAATTTCTACCATAGCGACCCGAGCTTCGAATTGCTCAGACCGGTTACGAATAAAACGTGGCCAGCTGTCGGCACCGGGAATCAGTTTGTGGAGATTCGACATCATTTGACAGCCATTACATATACCGATCCCGAAGCTATCCATTCGGTTAAAAAAAGTCGAAAACTCATCGTAGGCGCGTGAATTGTATAATATCGATTTAGCCCAGCCCTCGCCCGCACCAAGCACATCACCATATGAAAAACCTCCACAGGCAGCAATACCCTGGAAGTCCGAAAGACTGACACGCCCACTTAGAATATCACTCATATGAACGTCGAATGCTTTAAACCCGGCCCGATCAAAAGCAGCCGCCATTTCAACCTGCCCGTTAACACCTTCTTCGCGCAATATCGCCATACGCGGGCGTTGGCTATTGATATAAGGTGCAGCTATGTCATCGTCGGTTGCATAGGTTAATGTCGAAAACAGACTCGGTTTTTCATTGTTTAACAACAGATCGTATTCCTGCTGCGCGCATTCGGGATTATCACGCAGTTTCTGCATCTGCCAGGTTGTTTCTGACCAGGCCCGACGCAGATCGATTATCGATTCATCGATGACTATTTTTTCTTTGAATGAAATTTTTATAGTTTCATTTTTCATCGGCTGACCAAGAACATGAGAAATACCTGACAACTCTAGTGCGGACAATAAAGAATCAACCTTCGACAGATTTGAGTCCGACACCTGGATCACGGCCCCAAGTTCTTCAGAAAACAAAATTGAAAGGGCATCGGCGCCCAGATTTGAAACATCGCATTGCAACCCACTTCGTCCGGCAAAAGCCATTTCGCACAAAGTAGTTATCAGGCCACCATCGGAGCGGTCGTGATAAGCAAGAAGTAAGCCCTGCTCCAGCATTTGTTGAATAGCGATAAAAAAACCTTTGAACAACGAAGCATCATCAAGGTCCGGACCGACGTCGCCGGTTTGTGAATAGACCTGGGTCAGCGCGGAGGCACCCAGACGATTCTTCGACTGTCCCAGATCGATCAGCATTAGCTGTGAACCCTGGTCACATATTTTTATTTCGGGTGTGCAGGTTTTGCGCACATCGAGAACTGGTGCAAAAGCTGAGATTATTAATGATAAAGGTGCCGTAACTGATTGTTTTTTATCGTTTTCAATCCAGGTTGATTTCATCGAAAGCGAATCCTTGCCGACGGGTACAGTTATACCCAACTGCGGACACAATTCCATACCAACCGCCTCTACCGTATCGAACAGGCGGGCATCTTCACCTTCATGTCCTGCCGCCGCCATCCAGTTTGCCGACAGTACTGTGCGGTTTAAGTCTCCTACATAGGCTGAGGCCATATTGGTTAATGCTTCACCAATTGCCACACGACCCGAGGCAGGTGCATCGAGAAGTGCCAGGGGTGTTTTTTCACCCATGCTCATGACATCACCGTTGTATCCCTGATAATCGGTTGCAGTTACCGATGCGTCTGCAACGGCAACTTGCCAGGGCCCAACCATCTGGTCTCGCGTGACCAGACCACTCACCGAACGATCGCCGATACTAATCAAAAAGGTCTTGTCGGCTACCGCCGGCAATCGTAATACACGATACAGGGCTTCGCTAATATCAATTTCACTGACATCAAAGACCGGCTGTTTTACTTCGACATGCTCGACATCGCGAGACATTTTCGGCGGCTTGCCGAGCAACACATCGAGCGGTAGATTGACTGGCTTATTGTCGAGTTTCGGATCTACTACACAGAGCGTCTGTTCTTCGGTCGCTTTGCCAAGCAAAGCGTAGATACAGCGTTCGCGTTCACAGAGATCGATAAAACCCTGTAAACGATTGTCCGATACTGCCAGCACATAACGTTCCTGACTCTCGTTACACCAGATCTCCATTGGCGACATACCGGGCTCGTCATTGGGTACTTTTCTTAAATTCAGTGTTGCTCCACGTCCCGCATCGTTCACCAACTCGGGTAAGGCATTCGACAAACCACCGGCGCCGACATCGTGAATCGATAAAATCGGGTTATCTTTACCCTGCGCAAAACATCGATCAATGACTTCCTGTACCCGGCGCTCCATCTCCGGGTTGCCGCGTTGAACCGAGGCGAAATCCAGGTTCTCGCTACTGCTACCGCTGGCCATAGACGAGGCTGCACCACCGCCAAGACCGATTAACATCGCGGGCCCACCTAGTACGACAATATTCGACCCCGGGGGGATATCTTGTTTATCAATATGCTCACGACGGATAGAACCAACACCCCCGGCAACCATGATGGGCTTGTGATATCCACGAATTTCGGTGCCTTTGGCGATATTTACTGCCTGTTCGAAGGTGCGAAAGTAACCACAGGTATTCGGTCTTCCGAATTCATTATTGAACGAAGCGGCACCAATCGGTCCTTCGAGCATAATGTCCAGCGCAGACGCGATACGATCGGGTTTGCCATTGTCAAATTCCCAGGGCTGAACAAAACCTGGAATCTTCAAATTCGACACGGAAAAACCACACAGCCCTGCTTTCGGCTTCGAACCTGTGCCGGTTGCACCTTCATCGCGGATTTCACCACCGGAGCCTGTTGCTGCACCGGGAAAAGGTGAGATAGCGGTAGGATGATTGTGGGTTTCCACTTTCATCAAAATATCTAGTTGAGTATCTTCAAAGACGTACTCATGGCTGTCTATCGAAGGTGCTAACTTCTGACCTTCAAAACCCGCTATGACAGCCGAGTTGTCGTGGTAGGCCGAAAGAATGCCATCACTATGTTCGGCATAGGTATTCTTGATCATTTTGAATAAAGATAAATCCTGCCCTACACCATCGATAGTCCAGTCAGCGTTGAATATCTTATGCCGGCAATGCTCTGAATTGGCCTGTGCAAACATCATTAACTCGACATCGGTCGGGTTGCGCCTTAACTCGGTATAGGCGCCGAATAAATATTCGATTTCATCTTCGGAAAGCGCCAGTCCTAGTTCGACATTCGCCTCAGCTAAAGCGCTACATCCACCGGAGTCCATTTTTATTTGTCGAACCGGTTTTGGCTGATGAGTTTCAAACAGGACTTCGCATTCGGCGATGTTATCGAAAACCTGTTCAACCATACGGTCGTGTAAAAATTCGCTAATCAAAACAGTGTCACACGAGTTTGTCTCTAGCTGATATTCAATACCACGTTCAATTCGTCGTATCTGGTTCAAACCACATTGATGTGCGATATCCGTCGCCTTGCTCGACCAGGGGGAGATCGTGCCGGCACGTGGCATCACGAAAAAAGATTTACCGGTCAAACTCACCTGACTTTGCTTCGGGCCATAAGTCAAAAGGTTATCCAGGACCAGTTGTTCCTGTTCAGACAAAGCGCTATCACCAACATCGATTAAATGTAAATATCTGGCACTTATGCCGAGAATACTTCGACATCGTTGATTAATTACTAGCTTTAATTTTTGAAGTCGAAAATCGGATAATGCAGAGCTGCCGGGAAGACATAGCATGTTAATGGCCAGGTATAAAGGCTGGAAAAACGAGCGCCGATAATACCGGAAAAGCACGGGGCCTCCAACCGGGTTTTCTGTTTTATGCGTATAGGGTGTTAACATTATCCTTGGCCCATCTTCCGATTCATATATGACCGCTTATTTCATCCAGGCATTCATCTATTTATGCGCAGCGGTTATCGCTGTACCTTTGGCGAAACGCTTCGGTCTTGGCTCGGTACTGGGTTATCTGATAGCTGGAGTCATCATTGGACCGGTGGTCGGACTAGTTGGTGAAGAGACCTCCACTCTCCAGCATTTCGCCGAGTTCGGCGTTGTCATGATGCTTTTCCTGGTGGGCCTTGAACTCGACCCGAGTGCACTCTGGTCGATGCGTCGTCGACTATTCGGGCTGGGTGGGTTACAGCTAGTACTTACTACTATTGCATTCATGTTGATCGGCCTTTTGTTAGAGCTGGACTGGCGTGTAGCACTCACCATCGGATTGATACTGGCGCTGTCCTCCACCGCCATTGTGCTACAGACCCTGAATGAAAAGGGTCTGAATAAAACCGAAGGCGGACGTGCATCGTTTTCAGTTTTACTATTCCAGGATATCGCGGTTATCCCTATGTTGGCATTGATCCCACTTCTCGAGTTACCGGAAATAGCGCTGGCCAGAAATGTCGTCGGTTCGTCAGTCGAAGAAACTCACGGCTATCTGGATCTGGTTTCCGGCTTACCCAACTGGATTTACGCTATAGTAGTTCTGTCTGCGATAGCCAGCGTTATATTCGGCGGGCATTATCTGAGTCGCCCGCTATTTAAGTTTGTTGCACTATCCGGACTTCGCGAAGTATTTACTGCCACCGCACTAATGCTGGTGATCGGTATAGCGGCATTGATGAGCCTGGCAGGTCTGTCGCCGGCACTGGGCACTTTCCTGGCCGGTGTCGTATTGGCCAACAGTGAATTTCGCCACGAACTCGAATCCAATATTGAGCCATTTAAAGGCCTGTTGCTCGGTCTATTCTTTATCACCGTCGGTGCCGGTATCAATATCGATGTGCTTTCAAACAACTGGGTAATGGTAGGCCTGCTGACAGTGATGGTGATAGTTATTAAGGCCGCCATTATCTTTAGCCTGGTTAAATCATTTGGTATTTGCCACAGTGACCGCTGGCTGGTCAGCCTGGGACTGGCGCAGGCAGGCGAGTTTGGCTTCGTGTTACTCAGCTTCAGTTTACAGAATCATGTATTGGACGCTGGTATTGCCGAACTTCTGGCATTAATTATTGCAATTTCAATGTTTTTGACTCCAGCACTGTTCATATTTTTCGACAAGGTATTAATGCCTCGATTCGCAAAAGCACAGGAAAACAGATCTGAGGACGAAATCGACGATCGTGGCAAAGTCCTTATCGCAGGCATAGGCCGCTTCGGTCAAATCGTAAATCGCCTCTTAGTCGCTAATGGCATCGAGACTATCGTGCTGGACCACGATGCCAAACAGGTCGACAACCTACGAAGCCTTGAGATCAAGGCTTACTTTGGCGATGCAACCCGTCCTGACTTACTCGAAACTGCCGGGATCAGCGATGTTGCCCTGTTCGTAGTTGCAATCGATGATCGTGAACGCGCGGTTGAACTGGTCAAACATATGAAACACCGACATCCGCAAGTTGCCCTGCTGGTACGCGCATATGATCAAATCCATTATTACCAGCTCAAACAGGCTGGTGTTGAATTTATCGTAAAGGAAACCTATCTTTCTGCTCTCGAACTTGGCTGCACTGCTCTGGTTCATCTCGGCTTTTCCGCCTCCCGGGCCGAGCAGTCAAAAACTGCATTTATTGCTACCGAAGATAAATCCAGTGACGAAATGTTCGAAAGCTGGGTAGCATCGCAAGACACTGGAATGAGCCCGGGCTATCGGGAACTATTCATGCAGCAGGAAGAAGCACTACGCGAAGTAATGCAGGAAGACTTCGTCGATGGCGACAATATCACCGATACCAACCGTCAGTGACGGCTGGCCCGGGCCTCGTCAGGATGTAATCGATATCTGTTTTATATCTTCTCCGGCAGAGTCCCTACGCGGAATACTCTACTTTAAAACACCGTTTTTCAGATCAGCACTAATCTCGTCCGCATTCGCATCATCCGCTAAAGACAAAGTACGCTGGAAGGAACCACTACTACGTTCAACCCTGTCAATACAGTCTTAATCGCCTTCAATTGACCCAAATCAATGCCTTGAAAGGCCCACATAAAACCATATATTGGGGTATAATATTGCTTCCTGGGGACGACTTGGCTTCGACGTGGGTCGCGAAACCTGAGGTGCATGTCGAGAATGTAGATAATCTCGTTAAAATTTCTGCAAACTTATAGTTGCCAACGACGACAACTACGCACTCGCCGCTTAATAACCGGTAGATTGCCGTCTGACTGGAGCCGTGTCTATGCGTCCAGGTTCCTTCGGGAACACTCAGGCGTCGCTCTCATAGAATCGTGATGGATGCTCGTTCGGGGTTGAAGCACTAAACAAGTACCGAAATCGCTGTCTGTTTTCCCC
>CAZYYM010000134.1:0-8011 GCA_964651385.1 uncultured Gammaproteobacteria bacterium
TATCACAGTGTTAAGTGGAACGAAGCTCGCTGTGTGCATAGCTTGTCTCCAGTGGTCTTTTTTTATGGCAGCTAAAAAAGATAAGAAGTGGATTCAAAAGGCAATCAAGAAACCTGGTGCGCTGCGCAAAGCCGCTGGCGTCAAAGCAGGTGAAAAGATCCCCGCCAAAAAATTAACTAAACTTGCCAAGAAGAAAGGCGTGACCGGCCAACGAGCCCGTCTCGCCAAAACGCTAGGTAAAGTACGGAAAAAGAAGTAGCCACCTCGAGCAAGGGTCTTTAGTCATTCCCTTTCTCCATGGTTCGCCCTGCTCCATGGCTCACCAATCAGGGCATACTTCCTTTACACATATAACTCTGATATGATGTGTTTCACATGAAACATTTCTAAAGGAGCTATTATGTACATAGGTAAAAACGACGGGGTATGCCCCATTTCTCAAGCCGAGATCGACCGCGACAAACCCGAGATCCGCGAATACGAGGTAGATCCCGATGCCGCCTACGACGCCGAACAATCACGGCTCATGGTCCATGACCAAGAGGCCATCTCCAAGATCCTGGTGGACAATATCCATGCAACCAAGGATTTGGTAGACGAATTGGTCGAGTATGTACGCAAGGCACGCAGGGGTTTGGTGTAAGTTACGTTATTCCCTATATAGGAACCATTTCTGAGAAATATTTTTATTTTTTTTAAAAAATATAGGCGTAACTGGTGTAACCATGTAACCATCGGGCTGTGGCCCACGGCTCATGGGGCTTGTAGCGGTTACGCCAAGGTTACGTTGGTATACACCACTTAATACAATGTGGTTAATCGCCAAAATCCGTTAAGGGGGGGTCGAGAGTTTTTTTATTTTTTTTTATTTTTCCCCCTATATACAAAAAGGGAATTTACACATAGAATTCCGGCACATGACTGAAGTAAAGAAAAAGCGTGGTAGACCTAAAGGCTCGGGACTGATTGGAATAAACCGCCTTCTGACCCGAAAGCAGGAGCTGTTTGTTAAAGAACTGGTCAGCAAAGACGGCCAGATCACCAAACGACAAGCCGCCGTTAACGCTGGATACCCTGAAGGTTCGGCTCATTCCAAAGCTTATGACCTGACTAATCCGAAAACACACCCTCACGTTTGCCAAGCCATTCGCAAATATCGTCAAGAGCTAGACGAAAAGTACGGCATTGATTTCAAGCGACACATCCGAGACCTGAAAGTGATTCGAGATAAGGCTCTTGAAGACGGGGCATACTCGGCAGCAACTCAGTGCGAGATTGCCAGAGGTCGAGCGCATGGCGATATCTATGTGACCAAATCTGAGATTCGGCACGGATCGATAGATCAGATGGACCGAGAACAAGTGATGAAAGCTTTGGAGGAACTTAAAACTGAATTTGGAACTTCCATGGGAAACGTCATCGACGTCACGCCCGAAAAAGAAGAAAAAGATCAAGGAAAGCACGCTCTGGCAACACATTAAGAAAGCCATTGCTCTGCATAAACCTACCTGGACACACACTCGAATCGAAACTTGGGCTATGCCTGGTGTACCTGATGTCATGGTTTGTGATGATAAAGGCTTGTTTCATTTGATCGAACTCAAAGTAGTGACCGGCTACGTCGTTAAACTCAGCCCTCATCAGGTTAGCTTTGCTCAAAACCATGCCCACGCCAGTGTTTGGCTGTTAGTCTGGAAGGCTGACGAATATTATTTGTATCCCGCCGAGGATGTAGTCGAAGTAGCCGACAAGGGCTTACGTCATATCCCTCTTCTGAAAACCCAAGACCTGGATAAACTTCTAAGCTTGCTCTCTACACATTAATTTGCTAGAGTTATATGTGTACTTAATTAAAGGAGCTGTTATGAATATTGATTTAAATGAAGACGAAATAAAACTTTTGGTCGGGTTGGTTTCAAACGCTTATGCGGATGTTAACGAAGCGTTAGATCAATACGACGAATGTGGAAATTCTTTGCGTATGGGCGATCACCCTGCACAAATTCTGTCGAACGAGTTGTCTGTTTTGAGAAACATGGAAAGGAGGTTAAAACCAATAACCTTTGGGAAGCCAGCTAAAGTGGAGTCGGTTTGATGCTATTTCTGATGAGCCGTTTGGAAAAGAAGATGAACCAGGAGAAGAAGAAACGAGCGCAGGAGCGTATGGTGCAGCAGTTGCGGGATATGAAACGGAGGAAAGAGATCGAAAAAAAAGGGGCTTAACGCCCCTTTTTAGTTAGTAGCCTTGTTTTTGCGCCCATTTTAGGGCCATGTTAAGAATGGAATTGGGCACATCGATAGTTGCACCGGCATGGCCATCAAGTTGACCGGTATATTCAACGCAACTCAGACTAGCTGTATACGTTTGGTAATCTACTTCTTTATAAAGATACGCATTGTTGGTATCGTCGTCGAACTCCATGTAATCTACAAAAAACCCATCGGTTATCTCATGCATATCATCGGTATATTCTTTCATAGTTTTATCCCGTATTTTTTAAGAAATTGGCTAACCATGTCGGGCGTCAAGGTTTGGACTTGTTTGCCCTTATCGAGAACCAAAATCTCGGCGTAGTTAGTTGTGCCGTTAATTTTGACCATAAAGTTTTTCCCTTGATAAAACTCGTCGTGATTAGCATCACGGTTAAGTTCGGTCGCTAGATCAATTGCTTTTTTGAAGTGTAATGCCATCCCAATTCCCCGAAAAAGAACAATGCAAAGCTTTCTGTAAATCCTTATCAGTGTGGCCTTGCGCTCGATTGAACATATCCGCAAATTCCTTATTGTGGCGCGTAACTTCGTCTAGTGAGTTATAACCCGTTTCTCCTTCCCTGATCATAACAAATTCGACCTTATCTTCCGGAAATGCGGGTTTTTTAACGATGTATTCATTTTTCATTTTATTGCTCCTCGTGTTGAGAGTTGACAGTATACACATAAAGATCCTATAATTAAAACACTTAATCGATAGGAGCTAACATGACTAATTTTATATGGCATACAGATCCAAGCCACGCTTGGTTAGAAGTAACTCGAAAACACTTAAAAGTTTTAGGAATTGAAAACAAGGTTTCTGAGTATAGTTATCAATTCGGGAACCGCGTTTATTTAGAAGAGGATTGCGATGCTCCTCTTTTTTTCAATGCGGCTGATTCTGCTGGATTTACTGTTAACAGTTTAACCATTCCCGAAATGCATACAGATAATGACTCGGAGATAAGAAGCTATGAGAGCTATTCCAATGATTAAAATCAGTCAAATGACGGGTAAACTAACGGATATTCCCGCTATTAACACGAATACGTTAACCAATTCATTTTGCACTAAGATGCACGCAAAAAAACATCCGAAGAATATCTGTGGGGTGTGTTATTCGCAGCGGATGCTCAAAACGTATCGCGCTAATTGTGCTGAGTCCTGGCAAGGTAATTCTGATTTATTGAGCCATTCCATTATTAACGAGGAAGATCTGCCTGTTATCAATTCGCATTCATTCCGATTCAATGGTCATGGTGAGCTAATCAATCTTACTCACTATTTCAATATTGTCCGTATCTGTAAACGCAATCCTAATTGCAGCTTTGCCTTGTGGACTAAACGATTAGACGTCATTAAACGAGCTTTTAATACCATCAATCCGAACGGCATCAAACCGGATAACTTAATCTTGATTTATTCAAATCCTCGGGTTGATTCGGTCCTCGAACATCCTCCTGAATACTTCGACAAGGTATTCAATAATACGTCCACCATTTCAGAGCGGGATAACTGCTCTGGCCGAAAATGCATAGAGTGTATGCAATGCTATCGTAAAGACTCGGGCGTCAACGTGATTGTTGAAGCAATTAAAAATTAGACGTATGCGATAATTATGGGTTATACTTGGGTTTCTTAACTAATGACAATTGGAGCTAACAATGTCTTATTCATACTACAAGATCGGTGAAAACCGAAACCGAAAACGTATTTTTTTGGAGGCAAATCTAGAAGCAGCGGGTTTTAATTGCGGAAATCCGTACAAACGCGTGAACGATATAGAGGGGGGAACAATTACTTTGTTTCGTCTCGAAGAATCGGAATCGCTTCCTAGTGATCGACGGGTGACGAAAGGTAAAAGAAAAGGCAAAGATCGCCCGATTATTGATCTATGCGACAAGACCATCGAAGAAGTATTTAAAAACACTGAGCGGGTTCGAGTTAGTTTTTTACGGCATAAAATCATCATTGAAGTCCATCCGGAAGAATTCAATAAATCCAAGAGAGAAGAATCTTTCAAGGACAACCTGAAGACAGGTGAGTTAACGCACGCCAGTTTATTTACGGGTGGCGGCATTTCTACAGATGCAATTCATTGTGCGCTTGATGAAGATGGGTTGATTGCCGAGGGTGCTAAATGGGTTTGTGAGGCAGATTGGAAATATATAGAGGAAGCTAAGCAACATTGTCTGGCTGTCACGGATGAAACCGTAATCATTAACGGCATGGTCGAAGAGGTAGAACCAAACCTATTTACGAGCGTAAATATTTTGAGTCTATCAATGGAGTGTTCCGGATTCAGTAAGGCAGGTAAAGCTTATCACAAGAAAACCGCAGAAGAGCATAGCGGCACGGCATTGTTCGGTGTAGTCAACGCCGTCCGGAATGCAAACCCCGCTATTGTCATTTCAGAAAATGTTATCGAAGCTAAAAACAGCAGTATGTTTGCCTTGTTTACTGGTGAGCTTAATCGACTCGGTTATAAAATATTCGAGCTTGAATTGTCGAATCAGCACACCGGCAGTATAGAAAAACGTCGGCGTTATTGGATGGTCGCAATTAGCGAAAACCTAGCACCCGAATCAATCGAGCTTCCATTGGTTGAACAAAACCAAAATCCGCTTAATTCTTTTTTACAGGAAGTTGAAGAATCGGTCTGGGGTGAAAACCAATACTTGAAAGACAAATCTATTAGAGATGCGGCAGCGGGTAAAGGGTTCGCTAAGAGACAGCTTTTATCTGGCGATGAAACGAATGTTGGAACGATTGGTCGCCATTATGCCAAGAGGCGATCAACGGAACCTTTCATTGTTCGAGCGGATGGTAAAGAACGATTGTTAACCCCCATCGAACACGCTATTGTTAAATCAATTCCGACTAGATTAGTTCCGGAAGGCGGCATAACAATTGCGCATCAAATTTTGGGGCAGTCGGTTGATTACCTACAACCTTATAAACTAATGAAAGCTATCATGGGCCGCTTGAGTCCGCTTGGACATATGTGATAATTATGGGTTATACTGGTGTTTCTTATATAGGAGCTAATTATGGATATTGATAAATACAGATGGGAAACACCAGACTCATACGGGGGCTTTAATCCGGTTGGGGATATTGTAGTTTATTCTCAAAATCGAGATAGTTCGATTTTAGAGCAAAGTAACTACGAGCAAATTTTTAAACATTTAAAAGAGACGATTAAAGGTCTGGACTGCCCCTTTGTTTTAAATTATGAAAGGGGTGAATTCGATTGGGTATACGATTTTCGCGCCCGTCATTGGGCGTGCGGTTGGGTTGAATATATTTTGGTTCGTAAAGATGCGCCTCAATCGGTTATCGATGCTGCTATCGAAGTTATTGGTTCTATGGAAGACTACCCAGTGTTCGACGAAATGCACTATTCAGAAATGCAATGGGATGCTACCGAAACATTCTGGCAAGAATGCTCTACTGAGGATCGAATGCATTATTGTAAAGAGATGGGGGTTTCTATTTTTGCGGCACGCCGTGATTATACGCCCGAATCAAATTATGATCTGTGTGATTTTGTCGATGGTCTCAATTAACCCTTGATTATCGGATTGATCATATACGCTTGATTTTGCAGAGTTAAATAAACGGGGGGTGGTCACTGGGCCGTGGTACATAATCCTATCAGTTTGTACCGTGGTTCATGGTCACCCCGTCGTTATTCCTTCAAACGCCGCTATTTAGCGGCGTTTGCGTATGCGATTAATAAGTGTATAATGAAACCTCAACTTAATTGATAGGAGCTAAACCAATGAAAGATACTTTCGAAACTCAAGCATACGCGCAAGTCTGGACAGCATCATTAAACCGATATATTGAAGACGGTGAACCAATGTCTGACTCATGCATTAGTTTGTATTCTGGCGGATTACCCGATGATTATTCTGAGCATTACACATATATTCCAGTCGGGAAAATCAAGGTTAAAATACCCTCGCAAGAACAACGCCACCAGTCAGAGCTTGCGGCATTGGAATTAGAAATTGCTCGCCATGATGAAAGGTCGCAAGAACATCGAGAACGATTACTGGAGCGCCGGTCCCAATTATTAGCAATTCCGCATTTAGCGGAGTAACACCAAACCCGTCGAAAGGCGGGTTTTTTTTGGCCCATTGGCGGAGAGGCGTCGCGTGTCCCACATTGCCCGCGAGGCGATGTTGGCACGCCCCCTGCCATGCATAATATCAAATAGCATATTTGCAGGGGGCGTGCGGGATTGGTATATGTGGTTGATATGTGTATAATTAGGGTTCAACTTAACTGATAGGTGACAATATGGAATTAGTAAAAGACACAACGAAAGACGATCTCCGTAGAATGTGCAAGTCTATTTTGGATGATGTTTGCGACGGGATCGAGATTACCGAAGAGAACAAAGACGAATGGGTTGATGCGAATGATCCGCATAGCTATAAAGTGGGGGATTATGTTCACGATAGCGAATGGATCTCTCGCAATGTTTACGATGAACGATACCTATTAAATACGGACAATGATTTGATCGAAGTTCAATTAATGGTTGCGGGGGGTGGGCCATCGATCTGGGTGCATTGCTCCGCAAACTCTGTCGAGGTCCACGGGTATTGGGGCGGCGACCATGTAAAAGTTGACGCCTTTTATGAGGACGGGCTAGGAGTCTGGGGTTATTATAATGATCTAATCATTTTTGAGAGGTTGCGATAATGGACAAGGAACACTTGAATATTCACGACCCCCATCACCAGTATGTGTGGGCCGATGATCCGCCGCCACGGGGGTGGCGGCTTGTCGTTCTCGCAATCGGCATCCCGATTGCAGCTTGGGTCTTCGCCGTTCTGGTGTTGAGCCAGTAACCAGAACCCGCCTCGATGGCGGGTTTTTTTTACTCCCCCAAGTGCAACGACCCCTGAAAGGGGTGGGGGAGTGGTATATAGGGGTAATATGTGTATAATAGGGGTTCAACTTAACTGATAGGAGTCAGACAATGACTAGAAGAAATCCACATAGGGCGTGTTATAACAAGCGTCGAAAATCCGAGAAGTTAAAAGCTAATGACCGACGGCTGCGGGAGAATCCCCGATGGCCTAGTAAGAAGTCTATAGCGGAGGATGACAAATGATTTTGTATTTACTTCGTACATTAGAACGTAATCTGCACCGGCCTAATACTGGCGCATTTCGTAATCGACCTCATACTGAGTTTGCAGCAGTTCCCGAGGGCCAAGCCCAGAAGCTAATCGCCAAGGGTTATAGATCCGTGGGCCATGATCAATATGTCCAGGCGGTTAATAGTCACGTTGCATTTGAGACGAGTCTTAAAACAGCGACTGATGAATATAAACGCACCGCGCCCAAGAGGAGCTAGTTATGACTTGCATAACGCGAGATTCAAACGGCAGTACTGTGGACACATCTGAGTTAGATCAATTGGATACGAATGGCAAGATTCAATTTTTGATCGAGCTATTTGAAACCCTGCATGACGAGCTTAATTCCCAAGTCGAAGTGGTTGAGGAAACAATGGCTGATTTCGAAGCAGCTCAAGAGGGGGTGAAAGATCTGTATGAAAGCCTCGAAGGTGGGGGTGTTTCCCTGTGTGATGTAGGGGAAATTCTCTACTGGGCTGATCAAGTTCGCGGCATTTGATCGACCGCTGCCCAATCAAACCCGCCTTCGAGGCGGGTTTTTTTATGCGCTCATTATGTGTATAATGAGACCTCAACTTAACTGATAGGAGCTAGACCATG
>CAZYYM010000135.1:0-7985 GCA_964651385.1 uncultured Gammaproteobacteria bacterium
GATATCACTAAGCAACAAATGACCGGGGAATGCGAACTCGGAGGCCAACCAGACTCTGTTGCAGTGTCTAAAGATGGTAAGTATGCCGCCATCGCTATAGAAAACGAACGTGATGAAGATCTAAACGATGGTGCTATCCCACAGTTACCTGCGGGCTACCTATCTATCGTTAATTTAAGAAATGGCACACCTGTTTGTAGCACGCTTCGCAATGTAGATTTAACCGGTCTTGCAGAAATTGGCGCATCTGATCCTGAGCCAGAATTTGTCGATTTCAACAGCAAAAACGAAATCGTAGTGACTCTTCAAGAGAACAATCACATTGTTATTGTTGATGCAGCAACTGGCAAGGTCATCAACCATTTCTCAGCTGGTTCTGTTGACGTTAAAGACGTGGATATCAAGAAAGATGGCGCACTGACTTTCAACAACAATATAAAAGGCCTTTTACGCGAGCCAGACTCAGTAAAATGGCTGGATAATGATCGTTTTGTAATCGCTAACGAAGGGGATTACAAAGGCGGCGCTCGCGGATTTACTATCTTCAACAAGAAAGGCACGGTGTTGTTTGAGTCAGGCGCTAGCTTTGAGCACGAAGTCGCCATGATCGGGCACTACCCTGATAAGCGTTCCGGTAAAAAAGGTGCAGAGCCTGAAGGTCTCGCCGTCGGAAAAATTAGGGGCCAACAGTACATCTTTGTGATGTCTGAGCGTGGTTCTGTGATTGGTGTTTATAAAGACAATGGCGGCAAACCTGAATTAGTTCAAATACTACCCTCGGGCATCGCACCCGAGTCTGGCGTTGTCATTTCTTCTCGTAACCTTCTAGTTAGTGCAAACGAAAAAGATTTAATCGAAGATAAAGCGGCACGCTCACACGTGATGATCTATCAACTGCAATCAGGTAATGCAGCATACCCTCAGATCAAGTCCGGTAACAAAAAAGGTGAAATCATTGGCTGGGGTGCTCTTTCTGGCCTAGCGGCTCACCTTAAAAAAGCAGACAGGCTTTACGCGGTGAACGACAGTTTCTACAAGAACCAGCCTTCCATATTCCTAATTGATACCAGCAAAAAACCGGCGATAATCAGGGACGTGATTCGTGTCACTCGTGATGGCAAACCTGCTAAGAAGCTCGATCTCGAAGGCATCGCTGTTGATCCTGCAGGTGGCTTCTGGTTAGCCAGTGAAGGAAAAACGAAGAAGAAAATTCCCCACGCTATCTACCACGTAAATGAAAAAGGCGAGATCGATAAAACGTTACTTTTCCCAGAAGCTTTGTTGAAACACGAGAAGCGCTTTGGCGCTGAAGGCATTACGGTTGTCGGCGACACACTTTGGATTGCCATACAGCGTTCATGGAAAGATGACCCTGCCAACACCGTTAAACTAGTTAGCTATAACACCAGGACAAAAGTATGGGGCGCAGTTCGTTACCCAACAGAACCCGCTGAAAAGGGTTGGGTTGGTATCTCCGAAATTACCGCTCACGGTGAATCAGTTTACATTATCGAACGAGACAATCAGATCGGCGAAATGGCTAAAATCAAACGTCTCTATAAAGTTGCTCTTAAAGATTTGAAACCTGCTGCTCTTGGTGGTGATCTTCCTGTTGTGAAAAAGTCTCTAGTTAAAGATTTCGTTCCACAGCTTAAAGCCTTAAACGGCTATGTGGTAGATAAAATCGAAGGCTTTACTGTAAGCGCAAACGGAACTGGTTATGCTGTAACTGACAACGATGGTGTTGATGACAGCTCGGGTGAAACATACTTCTTTAGTATCGGAAAGATGTAAAACTCTTTCGCCATTAACATTTATCGACAAAAGGCCCCTCGGGGCCTTTTTTTAATTTGCCGAAAAAACCCGCTTCAGGATTCCACAGTTTGTAAAAACCTGATTATTGGCGCAGCTACTTTTTCCGGATCGGTAATGACAAATGCGTGAGCTGTATCGGTAATGCTGATGTATTTTGCATCTGGAAGCCAGGTCTGTAATTGTTCGAACTGAAACTGAGGCATGATGGCATCGTCATCACCGCGCATGACCAAAATTTTGTGTGTTTGCCGATTCAAAGCCAGGTAACGGGCGCTCTGATCGCCGAGCGTATCGCAGCGTAGCAGAGACAACATCATAAAGCCGAAACCCGGAATTTTTATCTGGCGTATAAACATGCCGACCCATCGCCCATCCTCTATATTCTGGTATCGTTTACGTCGGCGTCTGATTAACATCGGTTTGATATAAAGTGGCATCAGTAATTCTCCGATCGCAGGTAGCGCAACCCATCGTGTCGAAGTCATCAATCCGGTGAAGTTAACCAATGGTGCTGCCAATATTAATCGCCGCACAGCGTCGGGGTTTTGCTGGGTAAACTCGGCGGCAATAGCAGCCCCCATGGAGTGCCCAAAGATATCGACAGGTCGATTGATTTCGAGTTTTAGCAGCAATTCCTCAATTTGGCGATTGAAGAGCCTGTAGTCGTATCGAATGTGCGGTCTCGCAGACAGTCCGTGACCGTAGAGATCAGGAATCAAGGTTCGAAACCCCGCTTGTTGTAACAAGGGCGCGAGCCGATCAAATTCCCAACCGGGAACCGTAGCTCCGTGAATCATTAACAGCACGGGGCCCTGCCTGGGGCCTCTGTATCTAAAATAGCAGTTACCGTTTGTCAATTCAACGAAACGATCAGTCTCAGGCTGATTATTTGACGCCTTTATCGATGCTGCCTGCATTGAATAAACGATTGCGGGTCAGGTCCCGGTATTGCTGATCCATTTATAGACTTCGGACATGTCGGAATTTTTGAATTGAACTGGAATAGTCGATACCTCGTTCCCTGGCTGAGGTTTCTTTCGGGTGCGACAGACCAGTACGGTAGAGTAACCGAACAGGTTGCAGGGTTTGCGCTCAAGCAACTCAAGGTTACTTTCTTCCAGGAATTTATCGGCATTGAGATCGCCGCGATATTCGAGTAGTTTGAACAGCGGATTCAATAACATATCAATACAGCGCGCCAGCGGATGCCGAGAAGCAAATCGGTTAACTACAATTACTGTGGCGCCGGGCTTGCAAACACGCTGAATGGCTTTTATTGCACCTGCCGGGTCTGGAAACCCCGAGACCGCATACATCAGAACCGCCTTATCGAAACTGTTGTCAGCGAAGGACATTTGCTCCACATCCATTTGCAGCAGGGCATGCCTCCCCGACAGATGTTTACGAGCTAACCGGTGTCTTGCCTTTTCGAGCATCTCGTTTGAGGTATCAATGCCTAAAACTGAAATATTTGGCGGATACATGGGTAGTGACATGCCGCTGCCAACCCCGACTTCGAGAATACGCTCGTCAGGTCTCGCGGCGAGTGCCGATATAGCAATTTTACGGCCATGGTGAAGGCTCAAGCCGAAAACAAAATCGTACAGAGGTGCGAATATTCGGTATCCGCGTCGACTTGCGGATTTTATTGCTTCTCGCGTCCCGGCTGAGTTATTACCTGGAAAGGTTTTTACAGAAACGGGATTACTGGTGTCAGTCATGACCAAAGCAGTCCCGGTAGGTCGGATCGGTTTTGACATTTTCATAAACGGACAGAGATTCAAGACGTTGGATCTCATCGCGCAACTGAATCGTTCTTCGGGATCGTCCGCTTACTGCTTCGATACCCGCTACCCGCCTTCTTAGACTTGAAATCGAGTCTGCAATTTCTCGTCTTGGATCAGACAAATTAGCATAGCGTGTATTGTATTCACTCGTTCTCTGGTGATTCATATTTTCGGGTCTCTTACTTATTATCATGGATAATATAACGCGAAGATGACAAACGGGTTACGAGTTGGGCAGTTTTTACCACAAAGTTGATCGGAGAAAGGGGACCGGGATCGGATTTTTACATTGGGGCTTGCGTTAAGAATTTTCCAGCATCATGTCAACGCACCAACGCGTCGAGTCAGCAGGAGCTGACGTAACAGTTGCATACCTTCAGGAAATAGCCGCCACGCAAGATTCGGATTGGATTGCATAGATCTGGAATTTTATCCGATATCACGACACACAACGACTACTTTACAGTATCGTTGGATAACCCACTCGAATGACACATGCTCGACTACCTTGATCAGCCTGGTTGTCATAAAAATGTCATAAAATCTGCCTATAGTTTCTGCGTTTTATCAATCCAGTCCAGGTTACATGTCCAAAAGGCATCTTCTGTTGCGTCAGCTGTTTCTACTGTGCATGTTTATTTCGGTGACTGCCTGCAGTTCTTTCATGAACAACGCCAGTAATCATCTTGCCAATAGCATCCGTGTTGGAATGCTTAATAACAATGACCCCGAGATTGTCGAAGCAGCTCTGCCCGCCTATTTACTGATGCTTGATGGTCTGCTTCATGATGATAAACAAGATGCCAGGCTTGCTCGCGCTACATCACAACTAAACAGCGCCTACGCAGCCATGTTTGTTGAAGATGAAGCACAGGCGAAGCTGCTGACACAAAAAGCTTTCGATTATGCTCAGCAGGCTGCCTGTATTGATTTTTCCGCGTTGTGCAATCTTAATGATTTATCTTTTGATGCTTTTATTAAACAGCTTGAACAGGCCGACGAGTCTCAAATCGAAGCAATTTATTCGCTTGGCGTTGCCTGGAGCGGCAGGATTCAGGCACACAGCGAGGATTGGAATGCTATTGCCGGCCTGTCCAGAGCTAAAGCGTTGCTGCAACGCGTTAACCAGCTTGATCCAGCATATCAACAGGCAGGGGCAGCTCTGTACCTGGGGGTTATGGAAGCACTGGTACCACCAGCCATGGGCGGTAAACCTGATGTTGCCAGGCATTTTTTTGAACAGGCCATGCATATTGCCGGTCAGTCGAATTTAACTGTTCCTGTTTATTACGCGCGTTATTATGCACGTATGATGTTCGATCAGGAATTGCATGATCGTTTACTAAAAAGAGTTATATCAGCCAATCCTCGCGCCGAGGGACTAACTTTAAAGAACACAATAGCGCAGCGAGAAGCCAAAATGCTGCTTGCCGAAAGCCCGGAATATTTTTAATCCTTTCAGATTTTCACAATTTTCCCAATAATCTATGATGAAACTCACTCCTTCCCTGTTCTTACTCGGGCTTGTCCTGTCATTCATTTTCCCTGTCAGTCTGCATGCTCAAACACTAAAAATAGCAGCTTTATCACCGGATGGTTCTAGCTGGATGAAAGCATTGCGACAAGCTGGCAAAGACATCAAAATGATGACCGATGGTCGTGTGAAACTGAAGTTTTATCCCGGCGGAGTGATGGGCAATGATCAGGCTGTACTTCGAAAGATGCGCTATGGTCAGCTGCAAGGTGCGACATTCACTAACGGCTCATTGGCAGGACATTTTCCGGATGTACAACTCTACAACCTGGTAATGATGTTTCGAAATCTTGATGAAGTCGATTTTATCCGACAGCATTTTGATCAGGAGATCATAGCGGGGCTCGAAGAAAGCGGACTGGTGACCTTCGGGTTATCTGAAATAGGTTTTGCCTATCTAATGTCAAAATATCCGATCCACGGCGTTGACGATGTACGCAAGCGAAAGCCCTGGTCACCATCAGGCAACGAAGTTGCTGCATCAGCCATTGAAGCTTTTGATGTGACACCTATACCTCTGCCGATCCGAGATGTGATGGTTGCTCTGCAAACCGGCATGGTCGATACCATTGCCGCATCTGCTACCGGTGCGCTCGCCTTGCAATGGCATACCCAGGTGAAATATCTGGTCGATTTTCCGCTGTCTTATATCTATGGTGCACTGGTGGTCGACAGCCGGGCATTCAAAAAACTTTCTAGTCAGGATCAGCGAACTGTACGTCAAATTCTTGGTGAGGTTACCGGGAAACTGGACAAGCTGAACCGCCGGGATAATATCTCAGCATTTGCAGCTCTGAAAAATCAGGGAATTGAAATGATTAAACCGTCAGAAGCAGCAATCGCCGAGTTGAAGCACCTAATCCAGCCATCGAATAACGAACTGATTAGTAAGGGTCACATATCAACTGATCGAGTTAAAAGACTGCAGCAATTACTCGATCAATACCGGAGTCGGAAGTAGTGCCTCCAGTTAACTTTAAATCTTTTATACAAAACCTGTATAAGTCCTTACTGACCCTGGAACGTTTTTTATTGGTACTTTTCTTATTTTCAATGTTGGCGATTGCTATAGCACAAATTGTTCTTAGGAATTTTTTTGGTACTGGTTTTATCTGGGGTGACGCAGCGGTCAGACTGCTGGTATTGTGGACAGCCCTACTCGGCGCGATGCAAGCAGCGCATTTTAACGAGCATATCCGAGTTGATGCCCTGCTGCGTCTCTTTAATAAACAACAAAGGTATCGAGTTGATCAATTAAGTCATCTCATCAGTGCATCAATTTGTGTGCTTGCCTCATGGGTGTCGGCTGATTTCGTGATTCAGGAATATCATTATGGCGCAGTGGCGTTTGGCAATTTGCCCAGCTGGTTGTGCGCAATTATTATTCCGGTTGCGTTCGTGATGATGGCTCTGAGATTCCTGTTAGCAACTTTCGACCAGAGTAAAACGAACATGACACTGCAGAGAGAAAAGCAGTGCTGATGGTTACTGCTGTCCTGCTGACGGCTTCTGTTCTCCTGGGTGTACCATTATTTACTGGATTGATGGCCGCAGCCCTGCTGGGTTTTTATTCAGCAGGCATAGATATGTCAATCATTGCTGTGGAATTGTATCGTATCGCGGACACCCCTTTGCTGTCATCTCTACCGATGTTTGCATTTGCCGGTTTTCTCTTAAGCGAGAGCCAGACTTCACAACGTGTGCTGAAGCTGGTCAGGGCTTTGTTTGGCTGGATGCCGGATGGTCTGGCAATTGTATCCTTAATTACATGTGCCCTGTTTACCGCTCTTACTGGAGCCTCTGGTGTGACTATTCTAGCGATAGGCGCACTGCTATTACCAGCACTGCTAAAAATCGGTTATAGCGAACGTTTCAGCCTTGGCCTTATCACTTCTTCAGGGAGCCTGGGATTACTCCTTCCGCCTTCGATCCCGTTGATCATCTATGGCATAATTGTGCAGCAGATGGAGGGTGGTGCCAGTTTTACCCTGCGTGAACTGATGTTGTCTGGTTTGCTGCCAGGACTTTTAATGTTGTTGGTCCTGGTGCTGTGGGTGCTATGGAATAACCGGGGGCTGGATTTACCTCGTCATCCTTTTGCGGGACAAGAAGCCTGGCAGGCTTTGAAAGAGTCTCGCTGGGAGTTACCACTACCGCTACTGATATTTGGCGGTATCTTCAGTGGTTATCTGGCATTGTCTGAAGTGGCAGCTGTAGCGGCGCTGTATGTGTTAATTGTTGAGGTGGGTATCTATCGCGAGATCCCATTACAAAAACTGCCTGACCTGATCAACAGAACGATGCGTATGGTTGGTGGAATCATCCTTATTCTAGGGGTTTCTATGGCCTTTACCAACTATCTAGTTGATGCGGAGCTGCCTAATCGATTGTTTAACTGGATTCAGTTGCACATTCATAGCAAGTACACCTTTCTCCTGTTTCTTAATATTTTCCTGCTGTTGCTCGGTGCTGTGCTTGATATATTTTCTGCACTAGTGATCATGGTGCCGCTAATTCTACCGGTTGCGACGGCGTTTGGCATTCATCCGGTACATCTGGGCGTGATCTTTCTTGCCAATATGCAGATAGGTTATTTTACGCCACCAGTAGGTATTAACCTGTTTATAGCCAGTTATCGTTTCAACCGTCCGGTGACGGAGTTATATCGAGCCAGTCTGCCATTTATGCTTGTCTTGATGCTTAGCGTGATAATCATTACCTACTGGCCAGCGCTCAGTCTGTTTTTTATAGAATAGCACGGTAGGGCGCAAAAACTAACGGGCATTGAACCGAATGGGTTCAAGGTTCAAGTTCGTTCAAGGGTCAAATCTAATGAGATGACCCTTTAA
>CAZYYM010000136.1:0-3748 GCA_964651385.1 uncultured Gammaproteobacteria bacterium
ATATTGTAATCATTGCTATCACTTGAGTATCGAAACAAATGGAGCATCGTTATGGCCAATCTCGTCGTCAGAAACCTCGATCAACGTATCGTCGATGCACTCAAGCAACGCGCCGCCCAGCATGGCCGAAGTGCCGAGGCCGAACATCGTGTTTTACTCGAATCAGTATTGTTACGGCCAAAGGCAAAGAGCTTCGCACAAGCGCTTGCAGCCATGCCCAACTCCGGGCGCGATGAAGATTTTAAACGGGTAGATGACAGTAGCGGCAACGAACATGTATTTGATTGACACCAATATCGTCAGCGAGACGCGCAAAAGGTCAAAAGCAAACAAAGGAGTACAGGCGTTTTTTAAAGGCGTCATCGAGGACCAGGCGAAGATGTTCATATCGGTGGTTACCGTCGGTGAATTGCGCCGAGGCGTCGAACTGATCAGGTTGGGTGGTGATACTCGCCAAGCCAATCAATTGGACAAGTGGCTGACGGCCTTGTTGGCTGAATATCAGGAGCACATACTCGACATCAATCAAGACATTGCACTGCTTTGGGGACGGCTCCGAACACCGCACTCTGAAAATGCCCTGGACAAGCAAATTGCCGCTACCGCGCTGATTTATGAATTGACGGTCGTTACCCGCAACCACAAGGATTTCGTTAAATCCGGCGTGCGTGTGTTAAATCCGTTTACCGAGTAGGTAAAGGATTGATCAATGCCGACAAGTGCCAGAAAGAAATCGGTAGCAAAGAAAAAAACCGTAAAGAATGCTGACGCCGCCAATAACGGCCAGGACAAATCCCTCGAATCCTGGATCTGGGATGCGGCCTGTTCCATTCGCGAGGCCAAGGATGCCCCAAGCACAAGGTCTTCATCCTGCCGCTCATCTTCAGCAAACGTTTGTGCGATGTTTTCGATGACGAACTGAACCGCATTGCAAAAAAAGGGTTACCTGGTTATCAAGGCCCGATTACCTACCGAGCAGGGCGCCGCCGTTATCAAAGCCATTGAAGCGGCCCGGGATATCCTCTGGAATGAACGCAAAAGCGTTGCAGCTGAAACGCTTTCCGGCAATATAATCGAATCTCAGAGAGTGTCGCCGCTATACGTTCTAACGCAGTACACGGCGACAAGGAGATAACATGAAACGCGATGAAGCCCTGAGACTACTGAAGATACACAAGACAACTCTGTCGGATCACTTCGCTGTCACCCGGCTGGCATTGTTTGGCTCTACTGCCCGCGACGCGGCGGATCTAAACAGTGATATCGATATTTTGATCGCGTTTGACGGCCCGGCAACATCCAAGCGCTATTTTGGTACCCAGTTTTATCTGGAAGACTTGCTGGGCCAACCAGTCGATTTGGTGACCGAAAAAGCGCTGCGCCAGGAATTACGGTCCACAATCGAACAGGAAGCTGTTGATGTCTGATCCGGATAAAGCCCAACGGGAATAGCGATTTTACCTGGATGACATGATCAGATTTTCGCAAAATATCCTTTCATACACGTCCGACCTGGGCCAATCCGATTTCGTTGCCCATGAACTCACCTACGATGCGACCCTGCGTAATCTCGAGTTGATTGGAGAAGCGGCTTCCCGAGTACCTGATGAGATCCGTACCGAACATTCCCAAGTTCCATGGCGATTGATTATCGCAACCAGAAACCGGCTCATTCATGCTTATCTCGATATCGACAATGACACTGTCTGGAGCATTATTCAGGACGATATTCCGACACTGTTGAGCGCATTGGAAGATGTCAGGAAACGCGCTCCTTGAGTTTTTCTCACCGCGATCTCGAATCCTTTGGGCGAATCCTTTGGGCGAATCCTTTGGATTAGAATGCAGTGATGAGTCCTCCCGGTAAACATAAATGGAAATTCCCGGCGCGCTTTCGCGCCGGTACCTATAGTTGGAAGGCATCCAAACTTGCAGGCCAACGCCTGCGCGAGGCGGTAACCGAGATCAAAAAAGTAGCGAAGAAAGATCCAGTACTTGGGGCGCAGGGCGCGGTTCGATTGATAGAGAAACTGTGACCAGCATTGGAGCATATAGACACTTCCAGTGGGGCGTTGGGATCGGCGGTTTATAAAACACTGGAGGTGCTGATACCGATTATCGTCCAGTCTCCTGCAGACGCGAAGACCCGCGCCCAATGGCTCGATCAGCTTGGCAGGCCATGGCCGACGATGGTGTCGATTATCTGAGCCCGGTTGGCGATCGGTGAGGTGATATTTGTGGCTCAGTGGAAGTTGCCAATCATTGGGCTGATGAACTGGTTCCAACGCTGCGCGCCTGCTGGTCGGATCCAACTCCAGGCAGCTACTTTCACGGTGCGACGGCTTGTCTGTCCTGTCTGATGGTGACGGAGCGCTATCAGGATTGCTCGATCTGTTGGCGTTGGAACGCTACCCCAATATGGACAAGTCACTAATCCTGTCTGATCTAATTGCCGCGTCACCGGGTGAAGAAGGCAAGTGGTTTGCCACGGCCAAGGATCTAAAACTCTTTGATTTGGCCTTGGAGCTTGCCAACTACAGCCACTGTGAGCCAAAAACACTGACCCGGGCGGCGCGGGATTATTGCGAAGCTCAGCCGGCCTTTGCGCTAGGCTGCGCCATGGCTGCTCTGCGTTGGCTGGGTGAAGGCTGGGGTTATGAAGTGACCAGCGCCGATGTAGTCGAGGCTTATGATCGGGCCTTGGATGCCGCGACCAAGTTGAATACCGTTGATGCTGGCGACCCAGGTCCAGCAGTTCATCGACTCGAATGAAAGTGCCTCAATGTTGTTCGTTCGCCAGTCATTGAGATGGCGGCTGCGATGGATGAGGGTCTCAATCAGGCGTTCGAATTCGATGTTAGTCGGTGCCGACGCACGATGAAACCGATCCCGGCCGTTGACGAAGGTATACGCACCGCAGGTGCGACCTGTACATTTTTATTGTTCGGTATTTTCACAGCCTTGAGGCTACCAATAAATCAAAGCGCTACTTAACGTCCTTGCTAACTTGCCATTTTATACAGAGCAGAGTGAAACGACGCGATGTATAAAATGGTCAACGTTGAGCTAATTGTTGGACGCTACTTTTTCTAAACGTTCAGCCAACCAAACTTTTATAATAGATTGGCGCGTAACACCTAAATGTTTTGCTTCTTTATCTAGTGAAGAAACCATCCAAGTTGGAAAGTCAACATTGACCCGTTTTTGCTCTTGATTTGGTCTTCTTGCTTTTGATAAATCGAATGCATCCAGAATGTCTTCTTTGTTATCATCAAATTTTTTATCTATAAGTTTAGCTTTCATAGAAATTTACCTCTTCAATTCTTGAGCGACGAACTGAAATAATACGAATATTTTTACCACGGTATGTGACTACAGCAGACCAGTGTTTTTGGCTGATCGTACCTATTACCAAAAATCTTGTTTCTTCAGTTTCTTTTTTAGATGGGATTTCAAGCATACTGGGGTCGTCCCATAATGATTGTGCAACATCGAAAGCAATGCCATGTTTGGCTAGATTTTGTTTGCTTTTCCTCTCATCATATTCAAATATTGGCATGGTATAGAATATATACCTATATTATACTTTTTTCAATGATTTTATAGCTTCTAACGGCGCAATTGAGATGCGCTGTGCTTCTTGCGGCGTCCTGCTCAAATTGCTTATTCGTTAGGCTTTTGCCCGTATTTCGACTTCAATCAATTCAGTTTCCTGCTTTTCTAAAGATGCAAGTTTTCTCTTAAGTTT
>CAZYYM010000136.1:3848-7984 GCA_964651385.1 uncultured Gammaproteobacteria bacterium
CTTCAATCAATTCAGTTTCCTGCTTTTCTAAAGATGCAAGTTTTCTCTTAAGTTTATTTATTTCGTTGTTTATTAGTTGCAATTTATGTTTGAACTCTTACTCTTCTGCTGTCAAAGGCTTTGATATCCGTCTTGGAGAAGCGTTTGGTGATTTCAGGACACAGATGGTTCTTACTGCACGGGAATTTTCAAGTGCCATTGACGTGCTGATTTCAGAGGTCCGGGACCAGCAACAAACGCTTGATCTTTATTTCGAGCAACAGGGCATCTTTCTACAGTCCCGATATCCTCGGATCTGTCTGTTGGCCTCGACGGTTTCACCGCGTTTTGTCGAAGCGCTCGATCACCGTATGCCTGACGATGTTCTATTCTTTGAAATTTCCATGTCGGGCGCCCCGATTGCCGCTGAACTGACTCGCTTAAACTTTGCAGATCAGTCAGCCCACACTTACCCTGACCCGGAAAAGCACCCTGCGGCGACAACACCCTGCGGGTGCGTCCGTGACCTGGGTGCAAATTGCCGACAGTGAGCTGCGGCAAATGGCGCAGACCGCACGATACAATATTGATCAGGGTGCACAGATCATCGATATCAACATGGGTTGCCCGGCAAAAAAGTCTGACAATAGTAAATTGTTTTAGAGTTCCTGATTGGAAATATCGGCGATGCCTGGCATGCTGTTCCGCTTGGTTAATAACTGTTTATTATAACAGTTTTATAGTGAACGATAATTTTTAATACAGTCTATAGTGCATCGTACGCTCAGCTCACGAAAACCGCGTCAGGCGTGTCCAATATTGGCTTGTCAGAATTCTTAACAATTCATAACCCTTTGTTTTTATTGAATTAGACTTGTTGCTAGAATTCAAAATCAGCCAACATCGCGAATTCAGAGAGCGGAATATACAGTTGACATAGTTCTCTAATCGAAGATGCTGCGGGAACCGCTTTCTCTCGGTTCCCGCCGGACTGCACCGGGCCCGCCGACCGGTCAGCGCCAATCGACTACTCGCTTGTGTCCGTTACGGCCTGTCGCGCAACGTCGCCTGCATTCAAGATAAATTGCGTCCGATTTCCAGCGCCGATCTGTCGGCGCGTATCGGCAACGACCGCCACGCCAAGTACGTCAACAGACTTATTGTCGACGGCAGCTAGGCATCTTCCAGATCGAAGACCGGTTCATCGTCTTCGACCGCTGGAGCGAAGGCACCGAGTTCTGAATCCTGGATCCCCAGATATATGGGCTCGGAGTTTTCCCGATAGATGTTGACCTTCGCGTTGTAGGCGTGGCGGCTCAGGCCGTGTTTGTCGGTCACCCGATATTTCTTGATGGTGAAATCCCCGTCGATGTTCTGGGCGCCGGTCAGGTAACATTTGATGGCGTCAATCGCCTCTCCCGACAACGACAGCCCTTCCAGGCTGGACAGGGTCTCCTGGGTGCGTTCGATGAATTCGACGGCATCGATGCGCACCATTTCCCCGGTGGCCGCATCCGGAACGGGTACCTGAAAGTCACCGAGCACGATCTGCCCGGCGAGCGCTCTTTCGATCAGACGGGCCAGTTCGATGGTGACGTCTCCGACGATATAGCTGTAGGTGGTCGGGTTCAGCCCCTCCGCCTGATAGAATTCGTAGTGTCCGCCGACATGGAAACTGGCACGGAGCAAAGGGGTCACATTGCCGCTCGATTTGCGCCGGGCGATGGCATTATCGGCCAGGACCAAGTGCATGAAATGATACAGGTTCACATTGGCCTGGATGCTGCGGTCACGGTTCCAGACGTAAAACCCGTCGCCGGTCGTGGTCCGGGTGAAATTTATACCCATCTGCTTGGTCAGCATTTTCGAATGGGCCGAATTCATGGAATAGGCCAGGCTGTTCAACTGGGCCACCTGCTCAAGCGGTGAGTGGAGGGAAAATCCGACGATATCAAACAGCGCCACTGCCCGGTCTTCCACATAAGTGAGACCGTAGCGATCGATCATTTTGTCGATGACGTCGAGCGGCAGTTCCATACCGGGCTCGAAGGAAAGCTCTATGACGCTGGGCTCGAACGACAATCGCCTGGAGATTTCGGACAAACGCTCCTCGGTGACGCATTTACTTTCACTGAAGATGCGCTGGACAAAAGTATGGTCGTCATCGCGATTGGCTGTGGCGTCCTTTCCGCGGGTTTCCTTGCCAATACCGGCAATAATATAATTGGGCATGAACAGGGTGTGGATAGTCCTACCCACCGGTGTCCAGGCTAGGACCAGATTGCGTCCCAAATTCCATAAATCACGCAGCCGCTCCTCGATCTCGTCCAGCAGGCTCCGGTCGGACTCGGAAAACCGGCCGCGCTCCAGATAGTGCCGCGCCTGTTCCGTCAACCCGCCATGACGTCTAAGTCGGTCGTTCACGCATACTCCCCGGGATGAAGCGGCCCGCGTCCATTCCTAAATGTGTGTATCAATTAGAATATAGCCAGCTAAAAATTAAAATTTGGCGGACCGGAGAATAAAGCCGTATCACGGCCCCTTTGAGTCGGTTCCGCCCGGCCGGCGCCCAGCTATTCGAGCGCATCCCGTCTCGCCTTAAAGGCGTTCTGCCGGTCCGGTCGAAATAGCTTGGCCAATTCCACGTACAATTTGAGAAACATGTAGCGGCTGGTATCCTCGCCCGTGACCAGCGCCATCTTACCCCGCCTGTTTCCGTTTTTCCTGACATATCCGAGGATCGATTTGAGATCGTTCCAATCGACGGAATTCTGCGAAACGCCGGAAATATCCACCAAAAGCGGATGATCTGCCTTTTCACGTTCATAGTCGATCATTCTATCGATAAATTCGACCAGGATCTCTATATTCAATTCACCGTTGAACGCGGCCAATACCAGATGTAGCTCGCCGGTATCCTGTGTCTCATATTCGTACATTCGCATATATCCATGGGCACGACCCGACAGCGGAGATGATATCCCCGAATTCGGCGCCCGGTCCACGCACCATTTATTTGATGCGGGTCTGACAATAGTAAATTTAAAGGGGCGGCCAGGCGGCATTCAATTGTATTGAGTCGCTTCGAACACAGTCTTGGTGATGCACAGCGGCGCCACCATAACGGTCGGTCATCGATGGCAGACAACACAGCGTACAGCCTCCTGGCATGGGCAACGGCTCAAGGGCAATCGGACCCACGGCAATACGATAACGAACGGCTGCACGGACCCGTTGTTCGAGGGCATTCTCACCGCCGCTGTCAAGATGAAGGTCGAGCCAGGGATCTTCGACCAGCACACCCGCACCCACCAGGGTGCGGGTGATGCGATGGATGAGGGTCTCAATCAGGCGATCGAGTTCGATGTTAGTCGCTGCCGATATTCCAACTTGATCAAAATCTCCTCGCTGTAATTAAACTTAGGGCTCTGGTCAAAACTAATTCGCCATTCTGGGTGTTGAGACACTCGCCTGGCAAGGCGCGAGAAAGGCGGACACTAGCTATTTAACTGACGAGTAACGCAGCCAGGCGGGATGAATCGATGTCCAGAATGGCGAATTAGTTTTGACCAGAGCCCTTAGTTTCTTTCATATTGATATAACATTGAACGGCCATCTGTGTAATAACAACTGATGTAATAGACCGTTATAAAGAACCCACCCAGAATCAACCTCGGTTTTATCACGCCAAACTCTACGACACCATCTACAGCAATTACGACTGAAATCTCCGCGGAAACGTCTGCAGAATCACCGCAACCCACCGACAGTCTCGGTCAACGCCGCGACGATGCCTGGGTGCGCCTTGCCGAGAGGCGGCCCTCGGCAGTAAATTCATTGCACCACCGGCCGCAGAGCGCTGAAGCAGCGTGATAAGGGTTGCCGCTTTCCTGGCTGCACGCATCAACACTATGTTGATGCCCACCATATCGTGCTACCCGACCTGATAGTGGCGAGACCAATATAGACAACCTTGCCGCTTGTGACCCTGTGTACCCGGCAACACCGTTTGCTGCATGGAGAGGTTGACACTGTTCACTAATAGTGTACAGTTCGTTGGTGATTAAGTCATTTAAGCACCGTGGGCTTAAGGAGTTGTTTTTCAAGGGCCAATCTACCCGAGTTCGCCCGGATTTGGTTGATCGATGCCTGCGGCG
>CAZYYM010000137.1:0-7772 GCA_964651385.1 uncultured Gammaproteobacteria bacterium
GAGGCACCAATCTTAACATCTTCTGGTTTAATCTAATTTTAAGACGGTTATTGCGGTGGTAAACAAGTTTTTCTAATCCAGCAACAATTTCCTTATCCGGTAATTTAAATCGGCAGCTACTGTCGAAATGAGGAAGGAAAATGAGCGAAGAAGTACATTGTCCGCCATGCGATAAAGGTCTACCACCCTGGCTTACCACCTTTACTGATTTGATACCTCTACCGATCCTACTGTTCGCGACAATCGATCTGTATCAAATGCCAAACTACTGGCCCAACAGGCAGCTCAGAAGGAAGCAAGAGAAGAGGCTGAAGAATTGAAAACAGAGCTTGCTTCGACTATGAGTGATGGCATTCTTGAAGTAGAGGCTTTTAATGATCGCGTCTTGATTCGTATTTGAGAAAAAGGTTCGTTCGGGTCTGGTCAGGCCAAGCTAAGAAAAGCTTTTCTGCCCATTTTAAGAATTATTGCCGAAGTTTTAAATCAACGGGACGGCCATTTTATTGTCACTGGTCATGCCGATGACATTCCAATTGAAACTAAACAATTTCAATCCAACTGGGGTTCGTCTGCAGTCCGTGCGAAGTCCGTTGTCCAAACCTTTATTTTGTGCAGGGCAATATCGACCCGGAACGTCTGGCGATACCTGCGCTTGCCGACAACGAACCTATCGTGCCAAATGATAGTTGGGCGAATCGAGTCCTGAACCGGCGCATAGAAATAAGCGTACTACATAATAACGGGCTAGCATTAGAGAGGGAGTAATCAGCATGAAATACCATTGCATGAATGAGTAGACTGACTCAGTCCACCGAATACTGCCGAATGACAAAGTGCTTGGTTGTGGTCTCAACGACTTCCCAGAATCCTCTAAATCCATTTGGAATTAAAAAAGAGTCCCCGGTCTTAAACGTTTGCACCTCACCCGATTTTGAAATCAAACGACAGTGCCCGGATAGAATTGTGCAAAACTCGTCCCGATCGGTAAAGGCATGCCACTTTCCCGGGGTACTGGTCCAGGTGCCGGCAATCAGACTGCCATCTGGACTTTCGAATTGCATTTTTGTGACATGTTGGGGATCGCCTTCGAGGACACGATTGGGTAAATCGGATAGAAGTCTTTCTGATTCATGAATCGGAGTTTCCGAGAAGTCGATCACCTTTATATCCGACATAGTGGTTCCTCCGGAGCGTTAAAATACTTCGTCGTTAAGATAGTACCAGGCGTACATAAAGCGTTGCCCTATACGGCGGAATGGGGTAAGAATGCCGTGGCTCGGCAATGGCGACGTAAATATCGGTAAACTGGGTTCGAGTTTTTTGCCTGCCACCAGTTGTGCCATGCGTCGCCCCGCCTGAGCAGAGTACATGACACCATTGCCGCCGTAACCCAATGCGTAATAAATGGTCTTTTGGGGATCGGGTTGAAATATACGTGGCATCATATCGTGGCTAACGTCCACCCAGCCCCACCAGGAATAGTCAAGATTTATGTCTTCGAGCGCCGGAAATTTCCGGTATAGACCTTTCTTTAAAAGTTCCAGATGTTTCGGATTTTCGGCGTCTCTGCCAGTAATTGCGCTGCGACTACCGATCTGAACCCGTCCATCGGGCAAATAGCGGTAATAGTGGCGTAAGGTGCGGGTATCAGTCAGTGGTGAACAGGTATTAAAACCACAGGCTTCTCTTTCCCCTTTATCGAGTGGTCGAGTTACAATCGAATTGGACAAAATTGGCATTAATCGATTTTTGGTGCGGTTATCGAGCCCGGGCGGCGTGTATCCAGCTGTCGCTAGTGCCACCGCACGAGCCCGCACTACCCCGCCGGGTGTACGTAAATGATGAACCCCTTTTTCAATCGACCAGCCCATCACAGGGCTACCTGTATGCACTTTCGCACCGAGGCTTCGAGCTAGCCCGAGGTAACCGAAGGCAAGCTTTGCGGCGTGTATGCAAGTACCGTCGGGTTCGTGCATCGCGCCTGCGGCTTCCTGATCTTTGACATGTTCTTCGTGAAGTTCTTCCCGCGAAAGTATACGTGAACCATAACCGAAGACATCGTTTAATAGTTTCGACTCTTTTTGCAGTTTCGGCATTACCCCCGGTTTATGTGCGATGTAATAGTGCCCTCCTTCCTGTGGCTCGCAATCGAAACCGTTATTGCCGATTAAATCACGGAAAACATCAAATGCCTCGCTGACTTCGTTATGCATCTGTTTTGCTATATCGACGCCCCAGCGACTTATCCATTGCGATCGCTTAAGCCGTCCGGAGGAAATTTGCGCCTGTCCGCCATTTCGGGTCGAGCATCCCCAGGCAACCGTATTGGCTTCGAGTACGGTCGCTTTGATGCCCTGTTCTTTGGCCAGATGGATTGCGCAGGAAAGACCCGTGTAGCCGGATCCAATAATAACAACATCGGTATCAATATCGGCAGATACCGGCCCGTCATCTTGTGGTGTTGTTCCCGCAGTGTCAATCCAGTAGGTTGGAGCATAATCACGGTTATGCCCCGGACCAGCATCTACAACCGGATCGTATTTGGGATCGTAGCTGGCTTTGGGCCAGTGTCTTGGACGAAGTGCTTCGGACATATTCGGATATACCTCAGATATCGGCTGTATTCAGGCTATTTGCTTAAAAGCGGACGTTGCTTGCGAAATGCCTGTTTAACAACAATTTTACCATCTCTCAAGGTAAATAAATCGGCACCCTCGGCTACAATCATGGAGCCATCAGTATTGGTGCCAGAAAAAGTCCACTCAGAAACGGCGCGATTACCCTGCAGGAAATGACTATGATGCTCCCAGCGCGCATCGGACATCGCTGCCCAAACAGCGGAGAAGGCGGTGGCGATAGCCTCGGCACCGTCGATTTTTGTACCATAGACTTCGTTACCGGCAACCGCGTAAAACACGCAATCCTCAGCAAAGACTGACATAACGCTGTCGATGTCATGACGATTAAATGCGTCGAATAATTTAGCCAATGATTCCGGCCCTTCTATGGTTGCTGACGCTGACATACTTTTATCCCGTTGGTCACAAATGGACATTATAAAGCGTGGCAATTTAAGGGATTAGCTTCAGACGAGATAGTGCCAAAATGATATTAATATTGATCCATGAAAACAAAATCGTAACTGTTTAAACCGAAATTAATTTATAATTCGCCGGGTTCGGGTTGTCCAACATCTATTGGGGAATATTGTGGAAAGAGAAGCAATGAATTTTGATGTCGTGATTGTCGGTGGCGGGCCATCAGGATTGACGGCTGCTATCCGCCTGGCACAACTGGCGCAGGAAAAAGAACGTGAATTAACCATCTGTATTCTGGAGAAAGGTTCAGAAGTGGGTGCACACATTTTATCGGGTGCAGTACTCGAACCCCGCAGTCTCAATGAGTTGATTCCCGACTGGAAAGAAAAAGGTGCACCATTGAATACGCCGGTTAAATCGGATAAATTCCGCTTTCTAACCGAATCCCGATCTTACGGGTTGCCGACGCCACCGCAGATGCAGAACGAAGGCAATTACATCATCAGTCTGGGTAACTTCTGTCGCTGGCTGGCTGAGCAGGCCGAAGAACTCGGCGTTGAGATATTCCCCGGATTTGCGGCAGCTGAAGTGCTTTATGACGATGCTGGTGCGGTTCGCGGTGTCGCCACCGGTGACATGGGTATAGGCAAAAACGGAGAGCCTACCGAGAATTTCGAACCGGGCGTCGAGTTAATTGGGCGACAAACTGTTTTTGCCGAAGGTTGCCGTGGTTCGTTGACCGGCGATTTAATGAAGGTCTTTGGTTTACGCGATGGTGTGCAACCGCAAACCTACGGTATTGGCATCAAGGAACTCTGGGAGGTAAAACCTGAAGTACACGATGAAGGTAGTACCCTGCACACCATTGGCTGGCCGCTGAAGTCTGATACTTACGGTGGTTCTTTTCTTTACCACATCGCCGATAATCAGGTGGCGGTCGGCTTTGTCATTGGGCTGGATTACAAAAACCCGCATTTAAGTCCGTTTGAAGAGTTTCAACGTTTTAAGAATCACCCAGCCATTCGGCTCGTTTTCGCGGGCGGCAAACGCATTTCATACGGTGCTCGTGCGATTTCTGAAGGGGGTTTTCAATCGATTCCAAAACTCACCTTTGCTGGAGGGTTATTAATCGGTGATACGGCAGGCTTTCTTAACGTGCCTAAAATCAAAGGCACGCATACCGCGATGAAAACAGCAATGGTTGCGGCTGAAGCCATTTTCGAGCTTTTACCCGCTGAGTACAATGAGGAGAATCCAGGTCCGGCGCTGGAGGCCACCGCTTATCCGGAACAGCTGAAGAAAACCTGGCTATGGTCAGAATTGCGTGAGGTTCGCAATATTCGCCCCGGTTTCCAGAAAGGCCTCTGGCTTGGATTGACTAATGCGGCTTTGGAGTCTTATGTCTTTCGAGGCAAATCACCCTGGACAATGGGCCATCACAAAGACAATGAACAAACCGGTAGTAAAGACAGTTATCCGAAAATCGAATATCCAAAGGCGGACAATGAAGTGACATTTGATCGGCTTTCGTCGGTATTCCTCTCCAATACCTACCACGAAGAAAACCAGCCTGCGCATTTACGTCTGCGTGACGACAGTGTGCCGATAGATATTAATCTTGCCGAATACGATGCCCCCGAGCAACGTTATTGCCCGGCAGGTGTCTACGAAATTATCGAATCCGAAGGCAAGCCTCAATTACAGATCAATGCACAAAACTGTGTACATTGTAAGACCTGTGATATTAAGGACCCGCGACAGAATATTCACTGGACTGTTCCGGAGGGGGGTGGTGGGCCAAGCTATCCCAACATGTAATGCCGCATTGCGTCATCGAATATTCCACTGAAGTTATCGAACATGTGTCGGTAGAAGAACTGATAGCTGCAGTACATGACGGTGCTTTCAGTTCAGGTCTGTTTCCTGAATATGATATCAAAACGCGAGCGCTTGCTTATGATCATCACCGTACCGGACAAACAGAGGATTCTTTTGTGCATGTAAATCTGCACTTGTTGTCGGGGCGAGACGATACACAAAAGTCTGATTTGAGCGAAAAAATCCTGGCCAGTATCGAGCCTTTACTACCGCATGTCGTCAGTGTCGGAGTTGAGATAATTGATATGCATCGGGCGAGCTATCGTAAACGGGTTTTGGGTTTCGGCTAGAGATGTCCAACTCGTTAGTCTTGTAACAGCGCATCGGTTCTCGCCGCCATAATGAAATCATTTTTATGTAGTCCCTTTATTTTATGCGTCCACCAGCTCACGGTAACTTTCCCCCATTCGGTTAATATCGCGGGGTGATGTCCGGCAGCTTCTGCAAGCTCGCCGACCCGGTTGGTAAATGCTATCGACTGTTCAAAGTTCCTGAATTTATATTCACGAGTCAGGTGCATCACGCCATCCACTACATCCACACTCCAGTCGGGAATTTCAGGCATGAGATCTTTTAAATCGGCATTACTAATATGGGGTGCGTCCGCTCGGCAGGCTTCGCAGCTTTCTTTGCTCAAGTCAGTCATAGATATCTCCGATCTCAAATCTGGGTATTGAATCTTAAGACTATACTTTCCCTTTTCCTTTTTCAACGCATGGAGTACCGAACAACTAATTTCGATAAACGATAAAATCTAATCTATAGTTAAGGCAATCCACTAAAAAGTAACGGGTTACGAGGATTTTATAATGCAACAAGATACCCAGGCTAACGAAAAGCGACGTTTTCATCGAGTTGGATTTCATGCCGATGCTGTGCTCAAACTTTCGGTTGGTACTATTTCAGTAGAAATTCTTGATATTTCTCTGGCGGGTGCGCTGCTTAAAGTTGATTCAGTCGTAGCGCTAGCGGAAGGGAGTCCGGGTTCATTAATCATAAGGCTTAGCGAAGAAGTCCAGATTCGCATGAACGGAGATTTGCTGGCCCATAGCGATGGAAGTTATGCGATAAGCAGGAAACTGACTACCCCGGAAAGTGACCATAATCTGCGGCGATTACTGGAACTCAATCTGGGCGATCCGGGATTGCTGCAAAGAGATATCCAGACATTGAGTGACGAGTATCAACGAGTTAGTCAATAGGCCGGGCTGACTTGCGCAAAATCTTCCAATAGAACGGTTTCGAGTACGGTCAGGAAGTGCCTGGCATTGTCTTTGTTAAAACACATCGGTGGTTTAATCTTAAGCACGTTGTGCAAAGGGCCATCGGTACTGATCAATATCCCATGCTGCTTCAACCGTTCGGCGATATAACTGGCCTGTTCGGCGGCAGGGGTTTGCAGATTGTGATCGGTAACCAACTCGATACCCAGGAAAAAACCAAGCCCGCGGACGTCACCGATAATCGGGAATTGTACCATTAGTGCCTGAAATCCCTTGAGCAGGAAGTCGCCGACTTCGCGTGCATTGTTTTGCAATTGTTCCTCTTCGATAACATCTAACACGGCAAGCCCTATAGAACAGGAAACCGGATTGCCGCCAAAAGTATTGAAGTATTCCATGCCATTGTTGAACCTATCCGCAATTTCGCGCGTAGTAATCACCGCAGCGAGCGGGTGACCGTTGCCGATGGGTTTGCCGAGCGTGATAATATCGGGTACCACATTTTGCGTTTCGAACCCCCAGAAATAGCTGCCGACGCGTCCGAAACCGACTTGCACTTCGTCGGCAATACACAGCGCGCCCGCTGCTCGGGCGTATGCATAGGCCGCTGTTAGGTAACCATCGGGCAACACCACCTGGCCACCGCATCCGAGCAGGCTTTCGCAAATAAACGCGGCAGTTCCCGCTTCAGATTGCTGCAGACATTGCTCAATATTGTTCGCATAATATTGGGTGCTATTCGGGTTGCGATAGCTATCGGGAATAATCGCCTTGTGAATATAGTCAGGGCGCCCGTTACCGCCCTTGCCATCGTGTTTATAAGGACTGATATCGATCAGACTACCAAGGTTGCCGTGATAGGCATGATCGAGAATGACTACGTCCTGCCGTCCTGTATAGTTTCGTGCCAGTCGCAGCGCCAGGTCATTGGCCTCGCTGCCACTATTTGCCAGATAACACACTGAAAGCGGGTCGGGAAATTTTTCCAGCAGGCGCTCGCTATAATCGGTAATCGAACTGTACAAATAACGTGTATTGGTGTTCAGCAATTGAGCCTGTCGTGTTCCGGCCTCGACGACCCTGGGGTGACAATGACCAACATGTGGCACGTTATTAACAGCATCGAGATATTGCCTGCCTTGCGCATCGTAAAGATATTGCATACTGCCACGCAGTGTATGGATTGGATCGCGGTAGGAGAGGCTCAGTGATGGATTCAGAGATTGTTGTCGGTGTTGCAGAATTGACTGTTTATTTGCATGAGCGCGATTAAACAATGCCGTCGGTATATCGAGTATCAGATTAGGATCGGGGCAAAGGCTTCGCCAGACTTCTTCGTAGGCTGGCGAACCGGCGCCCGGAAAATTATCGGTCTGGTCGAGTAGATCGGTGATAATTTCGATATGTAGGTGCGGTGGCCACTGACCGTTTTCGCTGGCATCGCCCAGCAATCCTATTTGCTCGCCTGCGCTAATTGCGTTGCCGATTTTGTGTTCTAAAGACGCTGGGGAAAGATGACCATAGAGCGTATAAAAAACGATGCCGGTCTTTGGGATCTCATGTTGCAAGATGATACAACCGCCATAGTCAAGCCGCTGATCGTGGTTGGCGCTGGAATGCATTAATCCAGCCA
>CAZYYM010000138.1:0-7679 GCA_964651385.1 uncultured Gammaproteobacteria bacterium
AATTCGACTACTGGAGGAGTGGCTGGGTGTTGATATTATTGATAGAACAACAAAACCTGTACAGGTACTGCCTATCGGTGCAACCCTGGAAGAAGGTATCCGTGACCTGGTTAACCGACTCTATTCGATGCGCAGCAATTTGCAGGCGAGCGCACTCAATCAGGACCGTGTCACCTTTGTCGTACAGCATACCCTGGCTATTTCTCTGTTTCCGTCTCTGATACAACGGGTCAAACAGACAATGCCAGGTACAGCTTATCGGGTTAATCCACAAAATAACGATGATTGCGAATCCGTGTTTCTCAAGGAAACGCATTTAATGCTGGCATATGAAACCCCGTATCGCCGCTTTGAATTCCCCAACTTATTCATTCAACGACTCCCTCTAGGCGTCGAGACACTAATACCGGTGATTAGCTCAAACTTTTCAAACCGATTCGAAACTCACGAAGACATGTTGTCGACGCGTTTGCCGGTGTTAATGTATCAGAACGGCGGATTTCTATCGGAAGCCTTAACCAATACCTGCTTGCCCGCAGTGTTGCGCGACTATCAACTCGACATCATATGCGAATCGGCATTTTCCGCCAGTTTAAAGGAGATGGTACTGGCCGATATGGGACTAACCTGGCTGACAAGTGGTATTGTCAGTAAGGAGCTTAAATCCGGTCAATTGATTTCTCTCGAGAACGAACTCGGCGGTGCCCGGCTTGATATCGTATTGCTTTATAGGGAAGATAGTCGTTCAGTACAAGCACAACAAGTATTCGAATTGATAAAACAACAGACGAATTCAAGGAATCGGTCATCGCAATCATGATTCCGGGATTTTTACTAACCAGACAATGGCAGGATACGCCACAGGGAGTCCGCCTCGACTTCTGGATCAGCACGAAACAAGGGCCGTTTGAAGTATCAATACACCAGCAGCAATCTATTTTCTTTATTGACCACAAAGACATTGTCCAGGTTAAAGCCATATTGCAGGAATTCACTGGCGTCGAAGTCAAGCCGCTGGCCCTCAAAAAATTTAACGGTAGTGCTGTTGCCGGTGTTTATTTTAAATCGCAGCGGCAGTTATATCGCGCGCGAGATTTACTAACGCAACGTTCGGTTTCCATTTTCGAATCTGATATCCGACCTCCGGATCGTTTTTTGATGGAAAGATTTATTACCGCTTCGATTGATATCGATAGAGAAAACGACAATGAAAGAATTAGCGATGCGCGTTTGCAACCAGGGTGCTATGTTCCCAACTTTGAGGTCATGTCAATTGATATTGAATCGGACTATGAAAGCGATACTCTCTTTTCGATAGCTTTTGTCGGTAATCATATTTCCAGAACACTCATTATTGGCTCTGGGACCAGTTCCGGGGAATTGGAATTTTGCGAAAATGAAGCGGCTTTATTGCAGCGTTGGATAGAATGGGTCAACGACATTGACCCCGATATATTCATTGGATGGAATGTCGTTAATTTTGATTTCAGGTTATTGCAAAAAAGAGCACAGGCACAACGGGTAGCTTTTACCATTGGAAGACAGCTATCTCTGCCTTCATGGCGAAGGTCGCAGACTGACCAGGATCATCATTTCATTTTCATACCGGGCAGGGTAGTACTCGACGGAATCGATACGTTAAAGAGTGCGACCTATAACTTCCCCAGTTTTTCGCTCGAGGCGGTGGGCCAGAAATTGTTGGGTAGGGGAAAATTAATCCCGGATGAAAGTCGACACGACCCGTTATACAAGGCAAAGGAAATACAGCGACAGTTCTACGAGGACAAAGCATTGCTGGCAGCTTACAACCTCGAAGATTGTCAATTGGTCTGGGATATATTTGATAAAACAGACCTCATTAATTTTGCTATCGAACGCGCCCAATTAACCGGCCTGGAAATGGATCGCGTTGGGGGTTCAGTAGCAGCCTTCGATAACCTTTATTTACCTCGGTTGCATCGCAAAGGTTACATAGCCCCTAATATAGGAGACTATCAGGGCGCACTCAGTGCACCGGGTGGTTATGTGATGGACTCGAAGCCCGGCTTGCATGAAAGCGTTTTGGTGCTCGATTACAAAAGCCTTTACCCAAGCATAATAAGGACTTTTAAAGTGGATCCCTATGCAGGTGTTGTTGCGGAGCAGCAAACTGCAGACGACATTGTCCCCGGTTTCGATGGAATCAGTTTTAGCAAAGTGGAAAACATCTTACCGGATATCATTGCCGGACTGTGGCAGGCCCGGGATCAGGCCAAACAGGAACAAAACGCAGCTCTGTCGCAGGCAATTAAAATTATTATGAATTCGTTCTATGGGGTTCTTGGTACTTCGGGCTGTCGTTTGCACGATTCTCGATTGACCAGTTCAATTACCAAACGCGGACATCAGATTATTTTACAAACCGTCGAGCTTATCCAACAAGCTGGCTACGAAGTCATTTATGGTGATACCGATTCGGTTTTTGTATCTTTACAGCAGCGCGTTAACAATCAGCAGGCTGCCACTATTGGTTCAAATCTGGTGGAGTTAGTTAACGGATACTGGGTGGATTTTTTATCGTCGGAATACAATATAAACTGTTACCTGGAAATGGAATTTGAAACACATTTTCAACAGTTTTTTATGCCTACGATTCGCGGTTCGGATCAGGGTAGTAAGAAACGCTATGCCGGTTTAGTCGAGGACGCATCAGGTAATCGCGTTATACACTATAAAGGCCTCGAGACAGTACGTACGGACTGGACTGAGCTGGCGAGGCTATTTCAACAAAACCTCTATCAACGCGTATTTGATGACAAAGAATACAAGACCTATATAAAGCAGACGATTGAACAATTACTCAATGGTGAACTTGATTCGCAATTGGTGTACAGAAAGCGGCTACGTAAGCAACTCGCTGAATACAGCCGGAATATCCCGCCGCATGCACAGGCCGGCATAAAGGCCGAATTCGAATTTAAGGAACACGGTTTACCGTCACGCTATCGAAACAAAAGCTGGATAGAATATGTCATTACAATAGCCGGTGCTGAAACGCTCGAATGCCAACATTCAAAACTTGATTACGATCATTACATTGAGAAGCAACTGACGCCGATTGCCGATACAATTTTGACAGCCATCGGTAGTTCGATGGATGCCGTCACCCGACAACAGCAGGATTTGTTTTAGTATATCGCATCGATGAAGGAAATCGGATATTGGCTGGACAAATGGTACAGGCCGGGCTCAATCTCAACTTTGGCAATGAGCATAGGCCTCCCTGGCGAAGGTCAACGAATTCGACCTCCCCACCTCTTTGAACTCGCCCGACCAGGCTTTCAGAAACCGTGCCCCGGGAATAGGTTTGTGCAACCAGTGAAAGTGCGTATCTATAAAGGGGACACCTCGCTCGTGTAACATTGTGGCTGTTTTGGTGCTGGTTCGAAGTGGCCGCGTGGGCAACGTTGAATCCTCCAGATCCTGTCAAAATAATGGCCGTAGCCGGCAATTAATAGAGAACCCCTAAAATTAAGATTACTTCAAGCATCTAGCGCAATTTTTCACCCCGATTTATTACCCACAATATTACTTGCCAATGCAATCATCGAAGTCAAATCGCTTAGATTAGCCGGCACTACCAGTGTATTTGCTTCTTTCGCCAGGTTCCCAAACTGTTGCACATAAGCTTCGGCGATGCGGAGTTTCATCGCCGCATCGCCGCCTTCATTAACTAGTGCATTAGCCACCAGATGGAGCCCTCCGGCGGTTGCCTTCGCGACTGCAATTATTGCTTCTGCTTCACCCTCAGCTTCGTTGATTTGCTGTTGTTTGGCAGCTTCCGACTCCTTGATTACGCGTTGCTTCTCACCTTCTGCCTGGTTTATCTTGGCATCACGTTCGCCTTCGGAAGTCAATATCACTGCTCGCTTTTCCCGCTCGGCACGCATCTGCTTTTCCATCGCGCTGAGTACGTCGTGTGGTGGATTGATATTCTTGATTTCGTAACGCAGTACTTTAACCCCCCAGGGGTCAGAGGCCTGATCGAGCTCGGCAACTACATTAGCATTGATCGCCCCTCGCTCTTCAAAGGTACGGTCGAGAACTATCTTGCCGATTTCACTACGCAATGTAGTCTGCGCCAGTTGCGATATCGCGAACGCAAAATCGGTAATACCATAGGATGCCCGCTCCGGGTCCATGACCTGCAGATAAAGCACGCCATCAACCCCGACTTGAACATTATCCTTGGTAATACAGATTTGCTCGGGGATATCAAAAGCAAGTTCCTTGAGGCTATGTTTATAGGCCGGTGATTCAATAAAAGGAATGAGGATATGGAAACCGGCGCGTAGCGTCCGACTATATTTACCCAGGCTCTCGACTACATAAGCACTTTGCTGTGGCACTACGATCGCAGTTTTGAGGATTATTAAAACCACGACAATCGCAACCGCAATCGACACCCAGAAAGCAAAATTATCAACCATCATTGGTTTTCTCCACTATTAACTTTTAAGGTCAGGCCGTCAACCCGGCTGATACGAACCATTTGCCCTTTTTCCAAAACCTTGTTACCTTCATTGACCACGGTCCAGTCAGTACCACGATACGACAGACGACCACTATGTCCTGGTTGCAGGGACTCTGCTATTTCGACGAATTCACCCGCAGGACCAACTTCGTAGCCCACACCACCACCGCGTAAATTTTTGTAAAGTTTTTTTCGGAAAAACACCATCAGTACCAATCCGAATACCGAGAAAGTCAGCCACTGGACCCAGGGTTCAAGATCAATACCAATCACTTCGACTAAACCAGTCAACATTCCCGCGAGACCGATAAAAACCAGATAGAAACCGGCATCAACTCCCAATAATTCCGATCCGAGTAAAAAAGCACCCAATATCATCCATCCCCACCAGGGCATAATTGTCTCCTGTTATTTTCCAAGCACCTGTTTATACACATCATATAAGGGCAGATGGGTTCACAGTCAAGTCCGGCCATTCCTGCTACCGTCTAAATACCCGGTGAGCACCTGCGACTGCAGCACCGTTGACACTATCGACTGTCTTCGGTGACCAGACATATTTTACATCGGTTACATCCACCAAGTGCGCAGAGTAAAAGTAAACATCCGCGTACAGTATACCGCGCGGCGCCTTGTCGGCGATGTAAACATTATCGACCAGAACGCCACCCCCAATCGAAATTTGAAAGGTCAAAATTACTCATAGCACATTGCAGTCATCTCCATAAAAATCAATTAATGTTCGATGCCCTCACGATTATAAATCGACATTAAAGTGCCGACCATTGAGGCTATCAGCATTTTATCATCTCCTCTATGCGCATAAACCTCACCATCGGCGACCGTTACATTATGCCCGGCTTTCTTGACCAGGCCGACCGACTCAAACCAGTCGCCTTTGGCGGGCGACAACAGGTTTATTTTAAATTCGATAGTGAGTACGGCAGCGTTTTCCGGCATCAAAGAAAATGCCGCATAGCCGCAGGCGCTATCGAGCACGGTAGATATGATACCGGCATGAATAAAGCCATGTTGCTGGGTTAAGGCTTCGCTAAACGGCATATGGATGGATACTCTACCTGCGTCAATACTCATTATCGTAGCGCCCAAAGTAGCCATTGCCCGTTGACGATCAAAGCTATGTTGAACTCTTTCCCTGAATTCCGGATTTTTTGGCGTATAGTTTTTGCCCATAAATCACCTGAAGTCGGCTAACCGGTAAGCTACCATTTCGCCAGGACTTTATTCTCCACCGTTATCTGCGGGGGAAATTCGTCGCGAAGTAATGCCGCCAGTTCCTGTTTGACGGAATCGAAACCGGATTCGAAATAACAATTATAATGTTCGAGAGGGTCCTTATCCAAATCGAACAATTCACCCCATTCGACCGCTTCAGGATAAATCGTCATGCGCCACTGATCCTTGTACACCGTTTGGTTGTATAGTTCCTTTCTCACGGTAGGGTGGTACTCGCCAAAAGTATAGTCGCGAACCCGCTTTGATGATCCCTCCAGCAGAGGTTTCAGGCTGACCCCATCCATATCGGCTTTCGAATCTGTCCCGGTGAGCGAGAGCAATGTTGGCATTATATCGATATGGCTGGTTAAACTGCTCACCTGCCGGCCTGGCTGGATGCCCGGACCACTCACTAAGAAAGGCAGTTCGGTCAATTGACGATACGAAGCCGGCCCTTTATGCAATAACCCGTGATCTCCCAGATATTCGCCGTGATCGCTGGTGAAAATCACAACGGTATTTTCGTCCACGCCGGATTCCCGTAGCAGTGCCAGCATTCGGCCAACGCCGTCATCGATCATTTCGACCTGTGCGTGGGTATAGGCGATAGCTTTTTGCATGGATTTCTTGCTAATATTTTCCGTGGTAATAGTTGATCCAGTTTCGACACTTTCATCAGCCCGCCAGTATAATTTTCGGAAGCCCTGACCCTTTGGAAATAAATCTCTACAATATGACGGTCGACCCGCAAGGTCGCAGTCGGGTACTTCCGGTAATTTCATATCGTCCGGATGATATCGATCAGCATACTCTGCAGGCGGGTCAAACGGGTGATGCGGGTCGGGGTAGGACACGAACAGGCAAAACGGCGATCTCGCTGCTTTTTGTTCAATCAGAAAATCGATTGCACGATCAGTAATCCAGGTATTGTAGTGGCACTTAACCGGCATCGCTGAACGCCAGATTTCGTCAAGATCTTCGGGTGGTGGCGGGTCGGCAAATTCGGGCTTTAAGCACTCGACGTGCTTTGGGTAATTCTCGCGCAACCAGTGGCCATAATGTCCGGCTACCTGTGCCGTATCTGATTCACCCAGTAGTATATCAATCGTCTGGTAGCCATAGAAAGCACCGTGCCACGATGCCGCATCCGGATTTTTCCAAAATGCTCGCGAGTCGGGCATATTGTATTCGGCGGGCGCGAGTATCGGTTGCAAATGTTGTTTACCGACTGCATGGGTCTGATAACCATTATCGACCAGGGCCCGGGGCAGGACCGGAACCGACTCCGGCAAGGCCATACCGTTGGTTATCAATTGGTGGTGACGCGGATATAGCCCGCTAATCATAGTTGCCCGGCTCGGCGAACAGATCTGCATCGGTGTAATATGACGGTTAAATCGTACACCTGATTGGGCAATTGAATCGATATTTGGAGATCGTACTATCGAGTTGCCATAGCAACCCAGACTATCGGAGCGTTGTTGGTCGGTGCAAATCCAAAGGATGTTGGGTCGAATGATATGGACGCGCCTCAAGTTAAAATTGAGTTAGATCATCGCCCAGGTTCGAAAATTTGACAATCAAAATTTATTCTCGGAACACACATCATTTCAGCTGCCTTCTGTTTATTTAGTCCATTAATCTCGAAATGTCTTCAATAACAGCGTTAACCAGCGAGTTTGCGACTATCCGACCCTTTTCGGCGGTGGCCAGGGTCGCTTGACCATAAACGCCGGATTCAGACCAAATGCCCCGGCCCTGGCTTCGACTTAAAAAACCGTCACCTTCGCTGCCATCGTCGACAGCTTTCGACATATCGACCCGTTCAGGTGCAATATGTAACATTAACGAAGTTTCATGTTCGTCGGCGTGACTGCCCCAACCCTGCTGAAACATATTAGCTGGCAGTTTTTCGAAAACGATCGACAGT
>CAZYYM010000139.1:0-7641 GCA_964651385.1 uncultured Gammaproteobacteria bacterium
CGGTATTATTTCAGCCCTGCAGGTCCTTGAGGCCATGGTCAGCAATCAAAAAAGTCTGTCCGCGGGTACCCGACCGCTTTGGGTAGCGCTTCACCGGCCGAAACGCAGAGCCGTAATCGATTTGAGGATATTGCAGGGCCACAGTCACTGGATGATAACATCGCGGCGTAGAGCGTTGGCACGCCGAAAAATATGCTGGGCCGGTGTTTCCTTAAAATGCCAAATACGACATCGGGCGTGGGCCGGTCATTCCATAAAACTGCCGTGGCGCCAACTGACATCGGAAAGCTCATCGAATTACCCAGCCCATAGGCAAAGAATAATTTAGCCGCGGAAAAGACCACATCGTCTTCACGAATTTCGAGAATACCCTGACCAAACATCGTAGCAGTATCTATCAGGCTGGTGTGGACGTGGGGCACAGCTTTCGGCATCCCAGTCGAACCCGACGAATACAACCAGAAAGCAACATCATCACGGCAGCTATCGACAGTTTCACTTTGATCAGGCTGTCCTGTCAGTTCTTCGTCGAAATTCAGATATCCCCCGGCCTCACCGGATAACACGAACACGACCTTTAAATGCAACAGTTCGGGCAATACCGGTTCTACCATCGGCAACAAAGCAGCGGAAATAAATAATGCACGCGGGCGTGTGTCCTGCAAAATATACCGATATTGGTCGGTACCAAGCATGGTATTTAAAGCCGCCGGAATAACACCTGCGCGTATCGCCCCCCAGAATATCGCCGGCCATTGCACGGTATCATAGGCCAGCAGTGCCACTCTGTTTTCCGCTTCCAGTCCATGCGATTTCAACAGATTCGCAACTCGATGGGTATGCCCACAAAGCTCTCCATAGGTGACAGAGGTATCGGCATCGATGAAGGCAATTTTTTCGCCACGACCCCCATTTACATGACGATCAATAAAATCGGTTACAGCATTGTATTGGCGTGGGTCAGTCATAACTTGTTACTCCAATCAATATTAAATCAAATTCGATCTATCAATTCAGAGAATGCCCTGGTCTTACACAGAAGTATCGACGGTTTTGTCCACCGACAGGGCTACCCGCAAACTGTCCGGCAGCGCCTGCGAAACCAGTTTTTCAGGCTGCTTCGAATCAGAATAGCCCCAGACTCGCACTTCACTGCCAGTAGCCACCGGAACCGGATCTTCACCCTGTCTAAATTCATGGCTAACCACAAACGAGCTGTTACCAAATTTTTCTACCCTAGACGTCAGTACAGTAATATCCCCGAAATACAATGGCCTTGTGAACGCCATATTACTGGCTACCAACGGAAAACCACGGAACAAATTATCCTCGCGAATTTCTCTGGGCAGTTCAAATCCTGCAGCCTGAATCAAAGCGTGCGTTCCGGCATCCATCCAGACGTAATAATGCGGGTTGAAAATAATGCCCGCCGGATCGCAATGCGCCCATTCGACTCTAATTCTCTGATTCGCCGTAAACATATTGAAAGATGACCCTATCCCATTATATACCCAGATATCGGGCTTTTAGTCCGGCATCGTCGGTCAAAGAATCAGAATCACCCTGCCAGACTACCCGGCCTTTTTCAACAATAAAATGCCGGTCGGCGATGTGGGTAAACTCATCGATATTTTTATCGATCAGCAATATGCTCATACCGGATTTTTTCAACTGTTCCAGTCGTCGCCAGATTTCCTGTCGGATCAAAGGGGCCAGACCTTCGGTAGCCTCGTCTAGAATCAACAGGCGGGGATTCAGCATCAGAGCGCGACCTATTGCCAGCATTTGCTGTTCACCACCAGAAAGCTGGCTTCCCTGATTATTGAGCCGTTCACTCAGGCGCGGGAAAAAATTGAGTATGCGATCAAGGGTCCAGGGGTCATCCTTATTGCCATAGTTAGCGGCTGTGGCGATCAGATTTTCCCGCACACTGAGATTAGCGAAGATTTGACGGCCTTCCGGCACCAAACCGATTCCGAGCTGTGCGATTTGGTAAGCGGGTTTTCCGGTAATCGTTTCACCATTGAAACAAATATCGCCACTACGGCTGGTTAAAGTGCCAAGAATAGAAGCCACCGTGGTTGTTTTACCCATACCGTTACGGCCGAGCAGCGTGGTGACCTGACCTTCTTCGCAACGCAAACTCATGCCGAAAAGCGCCTGAATGGTGCCGTAATAGGTTTCAAGCTGATTTATTTCAAGCATGTCCATCACCCAGATAGGCTTTTTGTACCTCGGAATTACGACGTATCTGCTCTACCGTATCGGTAGCAATCACATGGCCGTTCACCATTACCGATAGGCGGTCGGCCAGGCTGAAAACCGCATCCATATCGTGTTCCACCAGCAATATTGTCATTTCACCTTTCAGGCGGTTTAGTATTTCGACCATCAGCGCGCCTTCTTCCTTGCCCATGCCGGCCATCGGTTCGTCGAGTAGCAGCATGCGCGGTTTCATCGCCAACGCCATGGCGACTTCAAGCTGACGTTGCTCGCCGTGCGAAACTTTGGCAGCCCTACGCCTTGCCTGGTTTTCGAGCCCGACCTCTGCAAGGCTCGCCATCGCTGCCGTTTCCATTTCGCGATTTTGTTTCACCGGTGACCAGAAACGGTATGAATGCCCACTCCTGCCCTGAACCGCCAGCATGACATTTTCAAGTAAAGTCATGGGCATGACAACACTGGTGATCTGGAATGAACGCGCCAGTCCAAGATGCGCACGACGAGCCATACTGGCGTTAATTATACTGCTGCCACCAAAGTGAATATCGCCGCTGTCGGCTTTAATCTGACCGGATAATTGTGAAATCAGTGTTGTCTTACCGGCACCGTTCGGACCGATAACAGCATGAATTATCCCTTGCTCGACCTCGAGATTGACGTTGTCAGTCGCGACAATACCACCGAAATGCTTGTTCAAGGCGGTGACTTTGAGAATGGGTTCAGTCATGATCCGGGCTCTTACGATCCCACAGAGCCAACCAGCCGTGGATACCACCCCTGCCGAATAAAACCAGAGCCACCAACATGACGCCGAAAACTAAATGCCAGTAAACCGTAATCGTCGATAGAATTTCTTCGAGAAAAACAAAGGCAATCGTGCCAACCAACGGGCCAAATAAAGTGCCCACACCGCCGATAATCACCATAAATATCAATTCCCCGGAACGCGCCCAACCGATCATATCCGGGCTGATGAAGCCGGTGAAATTACCTAGCAGGACACCTGCCAGGCTGCAGATCATCGCCGATATCATGTAACACACCAGTCGATAACGATAGGTGTCAAATCCAAGCGCCTGCATGCGTTGTTCATTGAATTTAGAACCGACTATAACTCTGCCAAAACGTGCATGAACCAGGCGATGGGTAAAAAATATGGCCAGCAACAGTAGCGCAAATATCCAGTAGTAAAGACTGGTACTGCTCTCCATTGTTATCCATTCCGGAAACGCGCTACGCGAATAAATCACCAGGCCGTCGTCCGCACCATACTCTTCAAGGCTAAGAAAACTGAAATACACCATCTGACTGAACGCCATGGTGATCATAATGAAATACACTCCCCTGGTGCGCAGGCTGATGGATCCGGTAACTAACGCAAAAACTGCGCTCACCGACAATGCCAGGGATATATGCAGCCAGCCACTGTAATAATCGTAGTAAGAGGGAATTCCAACACAATAGGCGCCTATTCCGATATAGGCAGCATGACCAAGGCTCACCATACCACCGTACCCCAATATCAGATTGAGGCTGACCGCAGCAATGCCAAGAATTAAGGCGCGGCTCAAAACGTCCAGGTAAAAGGGCTGGTTAATCCATTCTAAAATAAAAGGCGCGGGTGCAAGAACGACTAACAACAGTATATAAACCCGAGTCGACACAGTATATTGCAACCCCCTCATCATTTGCCTGACGGGGGAAATAATCCCTGTGGTCGAAACGCGAGTACCGCAGCCATCAGGATATAAACCAGCATGGCTGACAATGCCGGTGCAGCCGTTTCAGCGTAGTTACCGGGCATTACCAGTTTCAGTAATAAATCCAGATAAGAACGACTTAACGTATCTATCAAACCCAGTATCAAAGCTGCGTAAAACGCACCTTTTACCGAACCGATACCACCGACAATTACCACCACAAAAGCGATAATAATAATGTCGTTGCCCATACCGATACTGGCTTCGGTAATTGGCGCAATCAACATTCCGGCGAGACCGGCCATCGCGGCGCCGATTGCAAATACAATAAGAAACAGGCGATTGATATTCACACCGAGCGCCTCCACCATAGTTCGATTCGAGGCACCCGCCCGGATCAGCATACCAAGGCGGGTTCTGGTGACCAGGAAATACAGAATCGCAGCAACCAGCAATCCGGCAAATATAATCAGCAGACGATAAGTAGGTAATACGATATCACCGACGATGACCTGCCCGTTGAGGGCTTCGGGTAACGGAATCGCCATGCCCGAAGCGCCCCAGAACAAGTGCACCAGGGTATCAAATATCAGTATCAACCCAAAGGTTACCAGCACGTGATCAAGGTGGTCCTTGCGATAAAGATTGCGCGCTATCAACCATTCAACCAGGGCACCAACGATGAAGACACCGGTTAGGCCGAAAACGATACCGGCAAAAAAGGAACCGGTAAGAGCCACAACCGTGCCGCAGAAATAGGCGCCAATCATGTAGAAGGAACCATGCGACAGGTTAATAAAATCCATGATACCGAATATCAATGTCAAGCCGGAGGACAGCAGGAACAATAGCAGCCCAAGCTGTAGACCATTCATCAACTGTGTGATGAGCAGATTCCAGTCCATAGCAATTTCCGGGCAGGTTGAGACAATGCCCGATTCCTCTACAGAAAAGGAATCAGGCAATCTGGGGATGTGCGTTACATCTTACACTCGGAAGCGTGGGGATCCTGATGGTTCTCGTATACAGTTTTGACAATTTTTGTGGTCCAGCGACCTTCTGAGTCTTCAACCACCTCACGCAGGTAGAAATTCTGAATCGGCATATGGTTGTTACCATAGGTGTAGCGGCCACGTACCGAGTCGAAGTTGGCAGCTTTCAGCGCCTTACGAATCCCGTCCTTGTCTTTAAGGTTGCCCCCAACGGCTTCCACCGCGCTTTTGATCAGCATAATCGAATCATAAGCCTGCGCACCGTAAAAAGCTGGGTATCTGCCAAAGCGCTTCAGGTAGTCGGCTACGAAACGTTTATTAGTCGGGTTGTCCATATCCGGCGACCATTCCTGTGTCATTTTTGTTCCCAATACACCTTTCAAACCGGCTTTCTGTAATTTTGGCAACGCAATCGAGTCGACGGTGAAAACAGTATATAGTGGCATTTTACCCTGCAATCCGGCCTGTTGATATTGCTTGATAAATGCACCACCGGCTTTGCCCGGATAGAAAACATAGAGCGCTTCGGCCCCCGACGCCTTGGCTTTTGCCAGTTCAGCAGAAAAATCGAGCTGGGCATCAGCCCCCCATTTGGTCAGGTCTTTACCCTTTATTTCACCCTTGAAGACACTTTCAACGCCAGCCGCCATGTCCTTACCCGCTGCATAGTTCGGCGCCATAATATAAAGTGATTTAACCCCCTGCTGATTGAGGTATTCCCCCAACGCCATCGGCGTCTGGTCATTCTGCCAGGAAGTGGAAAAGAAATTTGGATGACAACGCTTACCTGCTATCTGTGATGGCCCGGCGTTGGCACTGATCAGAAATTTACCGGCATCGGTGACCGATTTGGCAGAAGCCAGCAATACATGCGACCAGATATATCCCGCGACGAAATCAACATTGTCTTGTTTAACCAGTTTATCGGTCTTCTGCTTGCCAATATCGGGCTTAAAACCGTCGTCTTCCATAATCAATTCAACATCCAGCTTACCCATCTTGTTACCGATGTGCTCGAGCGCAAGTGTGACCGAATTTTTCATGTCCTCCCCAATGACTCCTGCTGGCGTGGTCAAAGTCGTGATAAAACCGATTTTGACGGACTCGGCCTGGGCAATACCGGTTGTGGTGATGGCGCTCGCAATTAATACACTACGAATCAATTTAGATAACATTATTCTTTCCTCTTCGGTTTTTAGTTTCGATGGCTGATGCCATCCCTATTTTGTTATGGTAGTTAACAATCTATCCGGGCTGAATTCCGATACTCTGATAAAATTAAAATTCTTCTTTCCCATTGTATTTCATATTAAATGTCATTGCCCATCGGTTAATTGTGTTGCCATCGAGCAGAATGTTTCTCTATCATAACACCAGAGCCTGAAATACAGTATATTGGCAACGGTTATCTACAACATATTGGAAATTATCCTTGAGCCAATCTCCTAACGTCGACTACCAAACCGACCCCGAACAATACAGGCACTGGAAGCTGTCGTATAAAGGACCGGTCGCGACAATAATGGCCGACTTCGATGAAAATGCTGGCATACAACCCGGGTACAAGCTCAAGCTCAACAGTTATGACCTGGGTGTTGATATTGAACTCAACGACGCCATTAATCGCATTCGTTTCGAGCATCCTGAAGTTCGTAGCGTTGTCATCACCAGCCTCAAAGACAGGATATTTTGTTCCGGCGCCAATATATTCATGCTCGGTGCCAGCAGCCATGCCTGGAAAGTCAATTTCTGTAAATTCACCAACGAGACCCGAAACGGTTTTGAAGATTCGTCAAAACACAGTGGTCTGAAATTCATCGCCGCAGTAAACGGCGCCTGCGCCGGAGGCGGTTACGAACTGGCGTTAGCCTGTGACGAAATCATCCTGGTCGACGACCGCTCAAGTACCGTCAGTCTACCCGAAGTGCCCTTACTCGGGGTATTACCGGGAACGGGCGGGCTAACGCGAATCACCGACAAACGCCGGGTGCGCCATGACCTGGCCGATATTTTCTGTACTACGACCGAAGGTGTTCGAGGACAGAAGGCGAAAGACTGGGGCCTGGTCGACGATATTGCTAAACCTGCGGCATTCAAGGATAAAATTCGTCAACGTGCCGAGCTGCTAGCTGTACAGAGCGACCGCCCCGCCGATGGCAAAGGCATCAAACTGACTCCACTGAATAAAACGATCAAAAGCGATTCTCTGCTTTACAGTCACCTGACCGTCAGCATGGACCGAGCCTTACGAACGGCCACCTTTACCGTAAAATCACCCGATGGTGAAGAACCCACCGATATCGCTGCCATCGAAGCAGCCGGCGCCGACTGGTATCCCCTGGCACTGGCGCGTGAGCTCGATGATGCTATTTTAGCGATGCGTACCAACGAACTGGATATCGGCATCTGGCTGATAAGAACCGAAGGTGATGCCGAGGCCGTGTTAGCAATGGATGCAACGCTGATAAAACACCAGCAGCACTGGTTGGTACGTGAAACCATCGGACACCTACGACGCACATTTAGCCGACTCGAGGTGTCTGCTCGCAGCCTGTTTGCGCTTATTGACGAAGGTTCCAGTTTTGCGGGTACCTTTCTCGAAATGGCTCTCGCCTGCGACCGTATCTACCATCTGGCATTACCCGACGATCCCGGGTCAGCGCCCAGAATTACCATCAGCGAGACTAATTTCGGAATTTATACCATGATAACTGGACAAAGCCGCT
>CAZYYM010000140.1:0-7510 GCA_964651385.1 uncultured Gammaproteobacteria bacterium
ACGAGTAAATTCGATGCTAGCCTGCGCCGCCTTAGCGCGCAATTCGACTCGGGTGATATTGTAAATCAAGCGCCGATTAAAACATTTGGCCTGGTCGATCGTGTGTCCATCGAACAGAGCGCAGCGGTTGTCGGAACTGATCTCTTTATAAGGGCAATGGATGATTTTGGTACTTCGGCCTGGCAATTGACAAAACAGCTTTAACCGACGCTTTTGAGAAACGCTTCGGTAGCAGTTTCGCTGGCGCCCACTTCTTCTGCGATGCGATGAAGCAGGGTGGCCAGGTCGACGCTGGTTAAGTTAGGCGACGATAGATATTCATCGCAAACCATGGCGCCAATCGGACCAAAATGATGGATTGCTGCATTTTTGATGACTTTAAGCCGTTGACTGTCAGGTGCAGCATAGCTGGTGGAAGTCTGCTGTTCAGTTGCTGGTGCTGTTGAATCGATTGAAGGTGACTGCGATTCGCTTTCCCCCATTGCGTTGGCATGGGATATATCGGTCAGGGTTTCCTCGCGTGTATTGACAGTTAAGCGGGAAAGAACAGTGCTGGTATCAGGCAGGTCAGTTTGCGTCGCGGGTATTTCGGTATTTCGGTGTTCGGTAATTTTGACACGATTGAGTAGAGATAATTTTTCCAGCGCTCGGTTACCTTTGAGGATTCGGTAGCTGAGCAACACTACCTGACCGTTTTGAAACCCTAACTGGAAAGAATGTTGCTCATCGCTCACCCCGGTAACCAGACCAGTAAAATTATCGTGATGATAGTTTCTGAGTCGGTCTACAAAATCATCATAGTCTAGCCAATTGCTCACTGTAAATTTGCTCTGTTAATTCTGAAGGCCCATAAATTGTGAAAACTACAGGCTTTAAGAACGAAACTACGAAGTCTTGGCCTTATTGTATATCCTTTTAAATGCGACCCGTAAGCTTATTTGCATACGGTGGAAGGCTTCCGCAAGCTGCCCAATTTCATCATTTGATTCAGCTTCGATATTCTGCTTTAGATCACCATGGCTGATGTTGTCGGCATGTTTGGCGAGGCGGGTTATCGGGCCTATAATGATCTGGCTCATAACAATGGTCATGATTATTGCCATGACTACAATCAAAATTACCAGTGTAATAATATTTGAAATCATAGATTGGGTCAGTTTTTCCTGGAGATTGTGCTTAGAAACAAAAACGGCTATTTCACCGATATCTTTGTCACCGTTGTTTACCTTGCCAGTAGATTTGATCAAGTCACCTGAAATGGCACCTTGTGATTTGACCAATCGACCGCTGGGATCCCGTTCGCGCGCTGAGAAAACATCTTTAGACTCGCTGTCCCAGATGACGATGGCCTGAATATTATCTTCGAGCATCTCAGCTTCTATCGCGGCATCAACCTGGTCACTATCCAGATCCCACATTGGACCTATCAAGTGCTTTGAAAGCCGCTGCGAGGTTACTTTAGCGAGTTTGGAAAGATTGTTCGATAGTGACTCCTGCTCGTTAAGTATGTTAACGACGCTGAGGCCGCCTAAAACAATCGTACAGGAAATAATCACAACCATGATGATTTTCATGCGAATCGTACTGTACCAGCGAATATTGCCTCTACTCATTGGAATTCTCCGAGTTTCATAGCTGAAGGGATTGGCTCATAGCCTATTTACGGAACCGATTCACGATTCCGAGAAATTCATCATTTTCCCTGATTAGCTTTAAGCCTCGATTAAAATCCTGAATAATTTTTTCTCCATCACCAATTTTTCTAGATGCCATAATATAGAGGTACGGGGAGTCGAGTACCGGGCTGACAAATTCCACATCGCTGATACAGAAACCTTCGCGCTTGGCGTTATAGCGGAACAGATCAAAGCTCATGACGGCCATGTCAAGCCGGCCCCGGAACAGTTTTCTGATGTTCAAGGTGGGCGTTGTGGCAGGATATTTGTCCAAATAGTCGGCGGCATCAAACTCGGGAGTGTTGGCGTAACCGCGCGAAACACCAATTTTATATTTTGCCAAATCACGGAGTGATGAATATTTACTGACACCCAACCCGGGCCTGGCAACCAAACCAAGTTCCACAGGATAAATCCGATCGCTCATATAATAGGTTTTGGCGCGCTCTTCGTTGTAATAAGCACCCATAACAACATCATGTAAACCTTCCTTGACTTCCTTGAGCGCACGCTCCCAGGGTATGAACTCAACTTCAGCATTGTGACCTCCAGCTTTAAATGCCGCTTTAACCAGTGCTGTGGTCAAACCTTTCTCCGGTAGATTCGAACCATAATGTGGCGCCCATTCGACAGTCACCATAGAGATATCTCTCGCTACGCCCGTATTGGGCAAGCCAAGCATGATCGAGAATGGCAGTATGATTAGCGCAAGGCATTTAGAATATCGCAAGGTTCATGTACCCGTTGTCAGTTAAAACTATTTCGTAGCTTTTAGATAACCTGATTTGGTATATATAAATACATGTTTAGGCGCACTTTATTATATTTATCAACAACCTATAGTATTAATATAATTAACTTGAATTAGTAACCGGTGCATTCTAAGGTAGAATGAATCCAGCATGTTTGAAAGTATAGTCGATAAAAACCTGCATTATTGATTTATTTTGCGATCGCGAATTAATGTTAAAGTCATGTCATTTTAGTCATTAAAGAAATAGATTTGCTTAAAGAACCCACCCTGAAAAAGGGACATATGAGACAACACCGAGTTAAAACCGAAGAAGATATATTAAATTTCGATGATCAGCATGTATGGCATCCCTATAGTGCCATGCACGCTGATACAACGATTTATCCAGTAGTCGGCGCGAGTGGGGTGAGGCTGAGACTTGCTGATGGCAGAGAATTAGTCGATGGAATGTCGTCCTGGTGGTGCGCTATCCATGGTTATAACCATCCCGTGCTAAATAATGCTATACGTACCCAACTTGATCAAATGGCGCATGTCATGTTCGGTGGCTTAACACACGAACCGGCTGTCAGCCTGGTCGAAAAGCTACTGGAAATTACACCTGAGCCTTTAACTGCGGTATTTCTGGCGGATTCCGGTTCGGTTTCGGTAGAAGTTGCGATGAAAATGGCGATTCAATACTGGCATGCGAACGGTAAACCGGAAAAACAGCAATTTGTCAGTCTACGACACGGTTATCACGGTGATACTTTTGGTGCGATGTCGGTTTGTGACCCGGTAACCGGTATGCACGGCCTGTTTTCTGAAGTCTTGTCCAGGCAGTTCTTCGTCGATGCGCCCAGTTGTGGTTTTGGCAATGAAGCATTGAAAGGAGATATTGAGTCGCTTGATTGCGTGCTCAGGCAACATCAGCAGTCAATTGCTGCATTGATACTTGAACCGATTGTCCAGGGTGCGGGTGGCATGCGCTTTTACTCGGCTGATTATTTAGCACGAGCCCGACAACTCTGCGATCATTACCAGATATTGTTGATTGCAGACGAAATTGCCACCGGGTTTGGGCGTAGCGGGAAACTCTTTGCTTGCGAGCATGCCTTTATTGCACCAGATATTATGTGCATCGGTAAGTCTCTGACAGGTGGTTATATGACACAGGCAGCGACACTGGCAACCGACCATGTCGCTTCAACAATTGATAGCGGAACGCCGGGCGTATTTATGCATGGCCCGACGTTTATGGCCAACCCACTGGCCTGTGCGGTTTCCCTGGCGAGTATTCAGCTGCTCGAAAGCAGCGACTGGCGGTCAAATATCGAACGTATTAATACCATACTGACTTCAGGCTTATCGCCCTGTAGCACGTTTCAGCAGGTTGCGGATGTCCGGACCCTGGGTGCTATAGGCGTGGTTGAGCTGAAAGAACCGGTTGATATGGCATCAATAACCCGACAATTTGTCGACAGCGGGGTCTGGTTGCGACCGTTTGGCAGACTGGTTTACCTGATGCCGCCTTATGTGATTAGCGATGAGGATTTAAACCATCTTTGCAAAACTATTTGTCATGTTGTTAAAGGCTTACCTCAATAAATAACAATTGCGGCCGATATTTAAACAATGACATCAAACCTGGAAACCTCAGTCGCATCTCCAGAGAATGCACGGTCTCTTGACGCATCGGAATGCCGCATCACAGGAAATTCTGAAAAGCTGCTTATCATCAATAGGGTGACGAGTCATTTTCCATATTTCCCATGTGCGTCGATATCTTGTAAATCTCTTTTGCGTCCAACTCAGGAATCCAGATTGAAAGCTTGCCAAATAATGATAGCCGCTATTATTTTGTTAGTCGGATTGACGGCATGTGTACAACCAATCATTCTAGTTGCTGCCAAATCGGATGCCATCGATCCCCAGGAAGTGAGCGTTTATCTGGCAAGGCGGCCGGATTGTGACTTTGAAACGGTCGGCTATCTGAGCATTGAGAGTGGTTATTACTCACAAGCCTCGTTATTGGCTGCAATGCGTCAAAAAGCGGCAAAAGTAGGCGCAAACGGGATATTCGTGCACGAAACTCGAAGACTGGAGCTATTCGAATATATTGGAACTGCGAGTGCTATCCGTTGCATTGGTAGCTAATGACGACTAATCGTCGTCTTCATCATCGCTATTATCTTCTTCGGCAGGTTCCTTGACGATTTCTTCGCGTTCTTCGGGGGTTAGGACAATTGTGTCTTCATCTTCCATCAAAATATCCTCAACAAAATAGAGCTGGTTACTGCTGCCGATAGCATCCCTCGATTTCTTTCGAATTTCAACATAATTTCTCTGAATCGAGTGGTACTATAGGCATAAAATAGGCTATATCGGCTGACAAGGTGCTGGCAAGAATGACAAATTCATCGAAAATTATATCGCAGGTAAATTACTGGCTGGAGCATGCGGTGATCGACCTCGAATTGTGTCCATTTGCAAAACCTGTCTGGCTACAGAATTGCATTCACTATCAGGTCAGTTCTGCTTATTCCGATGAATCGTTACTTATGGAACTTTATTGGGAGTGCTCAAGGCTCTCTAAAACACCCGATATAGAAACCACTTTGTTAATCATTCCCAATCATTTGAACCAATTTAGTGATTTCAACCAGTTCCTGAATTTAGCGGAAGAATGGCTGGATCAAAATAACTGGTCAGGTGTTTATCAATTGGCGCACTTCCATCCTCATTACCAATTTTCAGGTACTTCCTACGAAGATCGAGAAAACTGGACCAACCGATCACCCTTTCCTATTTTACACCTGTTGCGCGAAACCAGTCTGAGCAAGGCAGTCGTTAATCATCCATCGGTTGCTGAAATCCCTGAAACGAATATTAACCAATTAAAAAACCTGGGGGATGAGGCATTTAGCAGGATATTCACCAATATTGAATGTAAATCGTAATTACAATTCTTTCGCATGAAATATTGTCTATACTTTAATCGATTTTAATCGGTTTCATTGTTGCTTGATAATTTAATAGCTTACTTTTAAAATTTCCTCTAAATATATGAATATTCAGGCATTAGAAACTTGATAAATGCTATGTCATTAAAGCGATATATCACCGATTTCGATGGAAAACTGATCACGGTGACGGGATTAATATTGATCTTGGCAACCTGCCCACTGCGAGCAGACTTCAATGTTCAGAGGCACTTGTTTAACGATGCGTCATTTGCTCTGAAACGTAATCAAGTTAGCAAATTTAAAAATATTCTCGCTCGACTGGAAGGCTACCCGGTACGGCCATATCTGATCAATGATGCCTTGCGTCGGCACATTCATCGGGCATCAACCGAAAAAGTTTCTAATTTTCTGAAAAAATACCAGGATTATCCATTTACTTATCATGTACGGGCGATGTGGCTTTCGGCACTCGCGAAACGTCAGGACTGGAAAAACTATCTCTCTTATTTTGATAATCGAGATAATACCCGGTTGCAATGTCTGGCATTTCAGGCGCGTTTGAAACTGGGTCGCGTGGATGGCATTAACGAGCAAATCAGCAAAATATGGATGCGGGGTTACTCTCAACCCTCGGAATGTGACATCGCATTTAAATACTTTCTGGATACCGATGAAAATGCTTCGCAGGCAATCTGGTTGCGTATTGAAAAAGCTTTTCAGGCCCGGCGACCTAATCTGGCGCGTTATCTGGCCAAAAAACTAAATGATGACGATCGTAAGATTGTTGATCTCTGGTATCGCGCACACAGACGCCCTCAGAAAACCCTGATCAGTTTGCTTAAGGCTAAAGATGAAGCAATCAATCGAACTATCATTGTTCATGCAATTGATCGACTGGCGAGACAAAATAGCTTTGAAGCACGAGAGGCATGGTTGGAAATTGCCCCTAAATTTCAATTTAATCAGGTGCAACGAGACAAACTAGCACAGCGAATTGCTCTATCTTCAGCGTTCCAGCATCGATCGGAAGCAAAACAGTTATTGATCGAATTACCGGCCGAAATGAAAACTGATCAAGCCTATCTGTGGCTTGCCAGGATTCAACTGCGAACACAGGACTGGGAAGGGTTAGCTAGAACGATTGATCAGATGCCTAAACATTTGCGGCAGGAAAATGAGTGGCAATATTGGTTGGCAAGATCGTTTGAGTTTCGGGGCTTTGCAACTCGAGCCGATGATTTGATGCAAACTTTGTCAACTAAAGGAAATTATTATGGCTTTCTTGCAGCAGACCGAATAGATCGTAGCTATAACATAGAACAGGAAAATGCCTCGGTTGCCGATGTGGACGAAGCTGCGATGCTGGCTGAGAACCCACATATGTTAAGGGCCAGAGAACTGTTTTTTCTGAATCGGCCGGTCGATGCCAGGCGAGAATGGTTTCAGGCATTGCGAAAACTGGATACCACTCAGATTAAACAGGCTGCGACTTTAGCTTCGAGCTGGGACTGGCATGACAGTGCCATTAAGACTGTTGCAAAAACCGCACACCGTAGCGACTATAGCTTGCGTTTTCCGATGCCTTATAAGCAACAGGTGTTAATTCATGCTAAAAGCCGAGAGCTTGATCCATCGGTAATCTACGGCGTTATGCGCCGTGAAAGTTTGTTTGACCCCATGGCAAGGTCAAGAGTCGGGGCTTTGGGTCTGATGCAATTAATGCCGGCGACAGCGAGGCGAATCGCCAGTACCCTGGGCCTGAAAAAACTCAGGCGGGCCGATATCCTTAAAGTCGATAATAATATTAATCTGGGGACTCAATATTTCCGTTCAGTAATGGACCGTTTCGATAATAACGTCTCGCTTGCTGCCGCTGCCTATAATGCGGGGCCGCGCAATGTGAAGAAATGGCTGCCCCGCGGTGACAATATACTCCCGGCAGATCTCTGGGTAGAAACAGTACCTTTCAATGAAACCCGTAACTATGTTCAGGCTGTTCTTGCCTATGCAACCGTGTTCGACAAATCCCGTGGCAAAGATACCCTGATCTCCAGTCGTATGCACGACATAAGGGCGCAGTATTAAACTATCGTAAGGCCTTGTGGATATGAAAATTTACGGCGATGTTTATTCCT
>CAZYYM010000141.1:0-7487 GCA_964651385.1 uncultured Gammaproteobacteria bacterium
CCTAGGCATCATTCAACCAGCCCCAAACACTCCCGGTTTGCGGCCTGAAATAACAAATCATACGCCCATCGTCGCCAGACTTCGCGCCCTCTAACCAGGGTGATATGCCATGTAATGCGAGGCGGTGAACCAGGTAGGTCTGCCCCGGTTTCGCCGTTATTATTACTCGGTCACATTTGTCAAAAATCTGATAACGGATTTGATGATAGGCTTCAGTGATATCTTCATCGCCCCATTTATCCGGGCTCAAGCCCTTAAACCTTTCCGCCATGGCTGACCTGACCAGCTCATGCGAGCCTTCCCAGACCACCGGCGTCGAAGCCCTTTGGTTAAATTCAACCATTGGAATGCCGAGAATAAAACCATGGTGTTCGCGCAGGTGTCGCCGACGTTTCGGCCCTTCCGGTAATAACCCGTCAACATGTGCGGCATCCCGATCACGACGAAACTGAAATGCCGCCTCACTCTCCGACGGTGTCGGCCGAGGGTAGCCCGGATAACAAATTGATACCTGTGCTTTATCCCATTCAAATTGAGAGATATTTAAGGCTGTATGGATAAAGTCTATGACTTCGCCACGTAATACCGGCCCGCCGGGTAGCGAGCTATCAGGATTATTCGGCAATCCATTAACCCCGGCAAACCAGCTTCCGCCACAGCGCAGCCATTTGCCCTGTTTCGAATCCTGCCGGGTTTCGCGCGCATAGGGCAGGCTGGCATCAACCCATTGCTTAATGCCTTCGTCAAATCCAAACCGACACCAGCCGCGCTCAAAAAACTGTTTTTTATTCAACTCATGATTGTGCATACCGATTGCGATGCTATCATGGATTTTGGCCATAATGGTCTGGATATTCCTCAGGTAGTAGAATTTTATGCGCAATGAAATGCAATCAATGATCAAGCAACTACCGTGCTGGAAGTCGGTGATAGAAATTGAAACGCTCAGCGGCGGTATGACCAACCATAATTTCAAGATCACAGATGGCGACGAAAAATTCGTCGTACGCATTGGCAGCGACGACCCGATCCATTTGATTTCCAGAAAAAACGAGACCGCCAGCTCGAGAGCCGCCTTCGAAGTCGGTGTTTCACCTGAATTGGTTTATAACGAACCCGGCGTATTGGTCGTCCGCTTTGTCGAAGGCCGGGTCTATCAGGAAACCGACGTCCGCATTGATGATAATCTGACGCGTATCGTTAAAATGCTGCATCACTTTCACCAAAAGATGCCTCAGCATTTCCACGAGGTACCGGTAATATTCTGGGTGTTCCAGGTGTTACGCCATTATCAACACTTGTTACAGCACGGAAACACTCAGCACAAACACCGATTGCAAGGTCTGGCCACAATGGCCGAATCACTGGAAAATGCGGTGGGCTCGGTCGACATTGTTTTTGCGCACAATGATTTACTCGCGGCCAATTTTATCGACGACGGCGAAAGAATATGGTTAATCGATTTCGACTATGCCGGTTTCAATAGCCCGCTGTTCGATTTGTCGAATCTGGCCTCAAACAATCAGCTAAGCCCAGATCAGGAAAACGCGATGCTGGAAAGTTACTTCGGTTACGCAATCAGTCGCAGCCAGTGGCGAAGTTACAATGCGATGAAATGTGCTTCGCTGCTACGTGAAACCCTGTGGTCGATGGTTGCCGAAATTCATTCCGAACTCGATGTGGATTTTGCCGACTATACCCGTGTAAACCTGCAACGCTTTGAGCAGGTTTATGACTCATTCAAAAAAGATTTTTGACCGAGCTCTTTCGCGGTGAGGTGCTGAATTATTATCAATAAAAGGAAACTCATGAAACTCGATATCGATTTTGTCCGCGCACAGTTTTCGCAATTAGACGACGAACCGGAATTTGTCTTCGCTTCCAATGCCGGCGGCAGTTATGTTTGCAATCAGGTTAACGATCTGATGGAGCATTACAATCGCCATACGCGCGTGCAACCTTACTCGCGTTTTCGCAGCTCGGACGAAGCCGGCGCGGCCATGGATCGCGCACAGCAATTATGGGCGGAGGCATTGAATATTGATTGGTCCGAACTCACCATCGGACCGTCTACCTCCATCAATACCTATGTCATGGCACAGGCGATTGGCGCAAACTGGAAAGCAGGGGACGAAATAATCGTCACCAATCAGGATCACGAGGCCAATAGCGGCGTCTGGCGTCGCAAGGCAGAAGAAAAAGGCGCGGCCATTAAACAATGGAATGTGGATCGCGAAACCGGGTTGCTCGACACCGAAAAGCTTTTAACGTTACTGAGCGATAATACCCGCTGGGTATTTTTCACCCATTGCTCAAACATTGTCGGCACCGCTAATCCAGTGGCCGAAATATGCAAGCTGGTCAAAGCAAGTAGCAACGCAAAAGTTTTTGTCGATGCTGTCGCCTTTGCACCCCATCAAATCTGTGACCTGAAAGCACTCGATGTGGACGGCTACGTGTTTAGCCTCTACAAGGTTTACGGCCCGCATCAAAGCCTGCTGTACGTGAACCGGGAAATAACCTCCGAGCTCGCCTCGCAGGCGCACTATTTCAATTCAGGCAAGCCAGCTTATGATTTTAATCCGGCTGGGCCACAACACGCCCAGGTCGCTGCCTGCGCTGGCGTGATCGATTATTTCAATCTGCTACACGACCACCATTTCGGTCAATCGCAGACCACCCTGGCCAACAAAATGGGGCATTTACGCGAATTAATTCGTCGGCACGAAAATCAACTTGCCGCGCCCATTCTCGATTTTCTGGACAACCATGCGGATACCCGTTTAATCGGTAAAAGCCATATAGATGACAGCGATCGAGCGCCGACTATTGCCTTTCATCCTTTAAAACGAACGTCCAAATCATTGGTACACAGGCTTCAGGATAGTGGCATCGGTACCGAAAACGGTAACTTCTACGCACATCGCCTGATCACCGATCTGGGTATCGATGCCGACGACGGTGTCGTGCGTTTATCGCTGGTGCATTACAACAGGCAGGCCGATGTCGATAAAATTGTCTGCGAACTGGATCGCGCGTTAAATTAGATTATACATCGTAATAACCCGTACAGGCATTGGCTAGCATTCTTCATCGCTGGCTAAAAACAGCATCGCCAGGATTTTGAATCATAAAGGTCGCCGGGTCAGATACGTATAATAATTGCACGAGGCAAAAGAAGTTTTGGTCGAAACAGAATTCCGATAGGCTTCGAGCCATTCATTTGCCTTCCTTTCGGGCGCGGTTTTTGATCTTATAACCATCGGCACATACGATTCCGCCATGCCGGAAAAGAAAGCGCCCACTCCGGCTTCCGCCAGAATGTTCGGCATAAATCTGACCATTTCGAGTCCGCTGGTTCGCAGGATGGAAGGCAACTCCCGCATCACATAGGGATTTGCCACAACCGCGTCTAGAATGGCATCTACCATTTCGGCATCCAGTTTATGATCGCCCGTTGCGTAGGTAATCGACGCATAGTCACCATCAAATATAGCAATATGACTCCCGGGGCGAGCTACCCTGTGTGCTTCGGATACCACAGCAACGGGGTCGGGAACATGGCTGACCAGAGTATGAAGAATTACTGCGTCATAGCTTTCGTCCTTATCCTCCAGGGCTGATGCATCCCCCACTCGAAATTCAACTCGATCACTGACGCCTTCCTGTGCTGCCAAATGTTGCGCGGCATCAATCAGTTCAGCACTGAAATCGACCCCGACGATCTTCCCCGAAAAATTTTCCCGAGCTGCCAGTGAACGCGCCACGACGCCTGTACCACAACCCAAATCCAGAATTTCAGCATTTGAATCTATAACCATTTGATCCAAATAGGCGTCACGCATTGCCACGAAAGTGTCGTCTTTTCCCCGATACTCGAGGCGGTCGACAATTCGCTGCACGGCTTCCTTATCTAAAGAACTGATTAACTGAAAAATGTCTTGTGCCATTTTACTATCTCCTGCTGTTTTGGATAATGTACCCCTTTAGGCAGCGAAAAAGTAGACCCCCGCTAAACCACATGATTATTTTTATCGTGGCTGGTTATTAATATCGAAGTGTAAAAAAATACCAAACCGCTGAAAAGCACCAGAAAAAATGCCGACCAGTGCAACCGAAAGACCAATGACTGTTGATTTTACAGATATTGGCGGGAGATAAAAAAGTGTTACTGCTCGTCCGGCTGAACTAATATATCGCTATCTCCAGGACCGGGAAAATTTTAAATAATGACATCGACGGCACCACAAACACTACCGCAAACCTGGTATAGCGACAAGGCGATATTCGATCTTGAATGCCAGCATATTTTTTCCAAACACTGGTGGATGGTGGCACAGGAAGATCTTCTGGAAAACTCCGGTGATTATGTCGCCACCACGATTATCAAGTGGCCAATTGTGGTGACGCGAAACCAGCAGGGCGAACTAAAGGCCTTCCACAACGTCTGTCGTCACCGTGCCGGTCCACTACTCCGCGATGGCACCGGTAACTGTAAGCAATTTGTCTGTCGCTATCACGCCTGGCGGTATGACAACTCCGGTAACTTGCTGAAGACGCCGGGGTTGAAAGCGGACGAGGAAATAGACTATCAACAATTTTCGCTGTTCCCGGTTCGGGTAGCCTGCTGGAACCGGATGGTGTTTATTTGCTTCGATGATTTATCCCCCGATTTACTCAGCTGGCTGGGTGATATCACCGACATTGCAGAAAACTTTCCCGGTAATACGGCCATGTCTTTTCTCGCCGAAACCGAAAAACCCGGCAAATTGAACTGGAAGACCTATGGTGACAATTCCTGCGAGGGGTACCACGTAGGCATGGTGCACAAAGTTCTTGGTAATTCAATGATGCGCGAAACTGTCACCATAAAGGCTTACGGAAATGGCGAGTTTGTCGGCTTCGATGTCAGTTACGAATCGACTGGTGGCGACCGTACTCGCGACGGCAAAGGCTTCTGGATATATAAATTTCCCGGTCTACTCCTGCATTTTTCCGAATTTGCCTTCAACGTTGAATCCGTCATTCCGACAACGGTAAACAGCTTAATACTCAAACGCTGGTTCTGGGTCGATGCGGAACAGGCCGAAAGACGCGGCATCGTTCCCACCGAGATGCAGGCCAGTTCAGAAAAGGTCATGGAAGAAGATCTGGAAATCGGTGAACTGGTACAACGCAATCTGGATGTCGGGGTCTATCAAAGCGGCCATCTGTCGCCTCGGGAAGAAGTCGGTACGATATATTTTCAAAACCTGGTTCGACATGCGCTTAAAGATCACTTGCGATAAATATCGAGAGGGTAAAGTGGGATGACCCTTAAACAATCAAACTGCCTGCTTGTCTAAACCTCCCAGGTACACCGTCAAGGCAGATAGCAGCGCCGTCAAAGAAGCGACCACCAGCGCGATCTGGTAATCGGTCTGAATATCGTAAATAAACCCGGCGCTCCAGGGCGCCAGCAAACCGGCAAAACCCCAGGCGGTGAAAACTCGTCCATAGGCCTTCGGTCCGAGGCTACCGAACTCATTCGATATTGCGACCGGGTAAATCGCAATAATCGCACCGTAAGAAAATCCGACTATACCCAGTAATAAAAGCCCGAGCGATGGGCTGGCAATGAAGGCGAGTATCAACAGCACCATCGCCGACAGCAATGGCAATCCGATCAGAAAGCCCGGAATTGGCCGGCGATCAACCAGCCACCCCGAAAGAAAACCGCCAGAGGCACTACCCACGCCGATAATCATAGCGCACCAGACAGACATGTCGCTGTCGGCACCCTTCGATATCGCAATGCCTGCGGCATGCCCTATCGCCATTAAACCCGCAAAAACGCTAAGCATGTAAGCCAGCCAGAACAGCAATACCCGTTGATTGTCTAATCTCTGACTCGATTGCTCCACACTGACTGATACTTCCCCAAAGTTAGCGCGTGTTAAATAAAGCAGCAATGCAGACAGCAAACCGCAACTGACCAGACTGATAGCTAAAGCAATCAACGCTGCCGAGATCGATGTTGACTGAATCTGAGCGGCGAATAGTTTAGCAAATACGATTGAACCAACCGCGTAAGCAGCGGTTACCGCGCCCATGGCAAAACCTTTGCTTTGCGGTAATTCCCGTGCGGATAACTGCAGAGTAAATCCATATCCAATGCCATTCGCTGTACCGAATAAAACACTGTAGCCAACGAATAGTAACCACCAGTCTGTCGCATTAGCAGCGAGCATTAACCCAGTTGCGGCCAGCAAACAAACCAGCATGATCAGCTTCCAGGCCCGCAGTCGCGCGTAGATCAGATACCCGAATAAAACGGAAAGGGTAATAAATACCAGTGCGAAAGAATAAATCAGACTAACTTCGGAGCGTGGGATAGCCAGCAGATCTTCCAGTGGTACGATGAAGACTGAAAACGCGTGGACCGAGCCCAGTACAAAAGTCACCAGCATCGATGCGAGTAAAATAATGTAGCCTCTATTCATACGGCGATTTGTTTCTGTCGTTTACGTTTGAATATAAACAGACCGCTTGCTGCAATCACAATAGCGCCTAACCAGGTCGTTAAAATCGGTATTTCACCCCAGAAAACATAACCTGCAATTGCCGCGAAAACCATGGCGAGATATTCAAATGGCGCCAGTAAGCTCGCCTCGGCGTATCGGAATGATATGGTCATAAACCATTGCTGGGCACCGCAGAGTAATCCAAAAATTCCCCAAATTGGCCAGTCGCCAACCGGCAGTACAAAGGATTCGTTAACAATAACCCAGGTCACAAAAACAATCATACCCAGGGTATTGTAATAGATACCGATCGTTACCGATTTCTCGCTACTGCTCAATCGTCTCAACCAGGTCACAACCAGCGCGGCGGTAAAAGCCGAAGCAATCCCGGCGGCAAACCCAATATCCCAACTGGTACTACCCGGCTGAGCAATCAACAACACACCGGCAAACCCGGCTATGACTGCCAGCCAACGCCGAAAACCGATAGTTTCGCCAAGAATAAATATGGATAATACGGTAATAAATATCGGCGCCGCATAAACCAGTGCTGTCGCATCGGCGAGGGGAATCCTGGACACCGCAAAAAAGAACAGCGCCAGACTGATGATTCCGGAAATACTGCGAAACGCATGGTCGCCAATTCGCTTCGTTCGTAATCCGCCCAGACCACTGGTAGTCAACAAAATGATCCAGAAAATAGACGCTGCAAAAATAAAACGGAACATCAAAATCTCACTGAGCGCATATTGACCCGCCAGATGCTTGACGGCGGCACTAATCAGCGCCATTAGCATTAAATTTACCACCAGTGTGACAATTCCTAGGGTTGGTTTATCTCTTCGTTCAGACAGATTGGTCGATATAGATCGCATAGTGTCAAAATCAATTGAGTCGAGGCACAATCATGCAAGCCCAGTAGTCTAACAAACTAGTGTAGTGTCCTATACTGCATGAGGAATCAGCGGGACGAGAAATAGTCAT
>CAZYYM010000142.1:0-7351 GCA_964651385.1 uncultured Gammaproteobacteria bacterium
AACTGACTTGTAATCAGTAGGTCCCGAGTTCGACTCTTGGTGCCGGCACCATTTTCCAAGCCCTTGATTTAAAGGGCTTTTTCTAACTTCTGGCGAAAACATCGCCGAAAGTTAGAGTCGGTACCAGAGACGGCGCAGGTTCTCCATTCACCTGTATCGTCGTGCAGAGATCAGTTTCAGCCTGGTCTCTGCTCCATTTTTTCAGAATCTATCCCTAAGTTTTCAGCAACTTCACAAACGCAATACCTTAAACAACATCTGCATTCCTTATTGATAATAAAGAATTCGGATCAAATAGTGCGATTAAAATTTGGATTTGTCAAATTGAGGGTAATTTATTAATAAGACTCCCTAATTCTTTTAAATCTGGGTGTACGTAAAAAGTAAGTGTGGTTCGGACATCTTGATGTCCAAGGATTTCTTGAAGTTGTTTTATTTTTCCAGTTTTGGCGATTTCCGTTGCCATGGTATGTCGCAGCATATGGGGTGAGACTTTAAACCCAACTTTTTTGCTGAGTCGTTTGAAAAATCCACTCAGTTGTGTAACCGTCAACTGGCCAGGCGAAAACTTGCCGTTAAGCTTACTAATATCAAATATTTGACTATCGGGGTGAATCGTTCCCTTGGGACTCTCGAAGATTTGTTGACGGTACTCTTTAAGTATATCGCTTAACTCATCCCCGATTGGTATCTCCCTGGCAATGTCTGTTTTTTCACTTTCCGCCGACAAGTAGATGATCTGCCGTTTAAAATTCACATCACCCCAGGTTAAGCTCACCACTTGTTTACGTCGCAATCCCGTATAATAAATAAATCGAATAACGACGACCCAAAACCAGGGTGGTTCGAAGGAACAATCCTGGCTCGACAGGTAGGCTAAAATGGTACGAATCTGTGTACCCGAGAGCGTTTTCTTTTTGGAGGAATTATATTTTCCCCAGTTTAAATCTGAAAACAGCTTGTCATTTTGCACCAGAGACTTATGAGAGGCAAAGTTCCACAATGCTCTCATGTGGCGTAAATAATTGTTCCAGGTAATATCCGACGCACGATTTCGAACAGATAAACGCCAATCTAATAACCGTTCGAAGGTGACTTGATCGAGATGGGTTATATCCGTATCAGAAGTGAATTTCCTGATAACATTGGTATAAGTGGTTATTGTTGCATCACTGAGTGATTTTTCTTTTACGTACTGCTCAAGCAGATTAAAAAAGCTGAGATCCTGCATTTACTGCTCAAATCCAAATCCATAGATAACCGATTTATTGTATCGATTCATGGGAACTTATCTATATGTATTTTTTAAAATACTGAATTGAAAAACGAGTAGATAGCCCTAACAAAATAATTGAAGGGAGGAATATATACACCGGGTCAATGGCAAATGGTGGTACCAGATAAAAGAACCACAAACCTATGATTGACCAGCCGACAATGTTTTTTGAACGATGGTAAATGAAGCCCGATTCTCTGCCACCCCCAGTACGCCTACGGAACCAGCCCAGATAGCCGTCAGCCACGGCAATGATCATGATCAGTAACATAAACGGCATCATTAAAACGATGACAGCCAGTCGCATCATGAATATCTGAAAGCCGATGACAACGCCTTGAAGTAGTGGCCAGATGTTCGAAAGCAAATTTGAGGTGATTTGACCGCCACCAGAATAGAAGTAGCTATGAACTCCCGTCTTCTCAAATGCCCAGTGATAAGAGAGATTCACCCAGTCGGAAACAAATGTTTGTGCACGAACATCCATGCTATCACTCAAATAGCTCACTTCCTCCTGATAGGTGCTTTTCAACAAACTCAATCCATCATCCATGAGTAGCACGATTCCAAGATCGGTAATCAGTGTTGTTAGCAAAATCATCAACAGCGACATAAACAATCGGGTGAACCAGAATTGATTACCTTTATTTTCACGGCCAGAAGGCCCATAGATACTGAATGCTGAAGCGATATCTGGCATTACATTTCATGCCCGGACATCATTTGCTTCACTTGATCCATAGATTTTGGCAGTAGCGGGTCTTTCCCCGGTAGTGGCAATCGCAGCTTATACAGCTGACCCCCTTCGATTAATGCAAAGGCCTGTCCCTTCGGTAGTGCGACCAGATCGGCTGGTGCTATCATGTCGGCATCTTGTTCAGAAAGTCGATCTGCATTTTGCGACACAAAATCTACCTCGGTATCTGGGTCGTTGTTATCGGTGGCGCGTGACTCGGCCACCTTGGTGAATAGACGTACTGTCGGTAATTGATCGGTCAATACCCTGGCAGTCTCTTCGTTCTTGACACGGAGCATGAACAGCGTATTGAAGTTGCCGATGATTTGCCCTGCCTTGGCTTTGTTACCGATACCTGCCTCGATATCGGAGATAGTCTGAGTATAGGCATTCATCTGAAGACCGGCACCACCGGCCTTATTGACCATCGGGATGAATTCATTACCGACCAGCTCATTGAATTCATCGGCATGGATGGTAATGACTCTGGGTTTACCCGCTTTGGATTTTGGTAACCCATAGGTATCACCATGTTTATAAAGTCGTCCTGCAATCGAGGTCAGATCCGCGAACATCGAGTTACCTACTGCTCCGGCGACATCGGCATCTGATAGCGCGTCGAGACCGATGTACACAACGCCTCCCTCACGAATGACATTCATCCAGTCTAATACCGGGCGATGATCATTGAGATCACCGTAATCAGGCGACAGTAACTTACCGACAGGGCCCGATGTGAGTTTCTCCATGAGCGGAAGCAAAGAGGCAGTCAGTTTGTCGAAGTAGGTTTTGTCATACTCGATAGCAGAGCGTAAACCATCTGCAACTGCATCAAACATGTTGTGATCTTTAACATAGGTCAACAAGGCGATCGCATGTCTTCCGCGAGATTTCATCGCCATGGGTACGCGCTTCATTAGATCGTCATCGCCTTCGATGCTTTGCACCAGGCCTTGCCAGTTGGCAGGTGCTTCTTTACTGAGCCATAGATGGTAATACTCAACCATTAGCGGCTCGATATTGGTCACATACTTTGCAATTAACTCATAAGATGGTTTTACTCCCAGGCCGGTCAAAGCTCTGGCTACAATATTGGTGAATCGCCAGGCGAATTCCCTGAATGCTGCGGAGTTCCCCTCACTGGGTAGTTGATTGGATATGCGGCCTGCGACTTCGGTTATCCGACCAAAATCACCGATACCGTTATAGCGCTCAGAGATTTCTGGGTAACCCAGATGGAACATGTGAAACTGATTAAACCGTCCGGCGCGTTTGGTTTCCGCAATCATTCTGGCGAGTACATCAAAGTCACCTTTCGGGTCGATAAAGATAACAATATCGCCGCGACGGATATCCTGCGTCATCAGGATTTCCGCAAAGCGCGTTTTGCCGACTCGTGTGGTTCCAAGTACCAGCGAATGACCAACCCGCTCTCCCAGGTTCATCAAGATATTCCTTTCCTTGTCGAGTCCAACGCCATGGATATAACTATTGCCACCCACTTCTGGTAGTGGACGTAAGGGATTTAAAGCGGAATCGTAGCTTGTCAATTTAGCAATCCACGATAGTAACCACATGCCATCGACGGCGAGTTCGAACTGTCTGGCCAGGGTATAAAATAGGCCAGGTTGTAGATAGCCCTGGACGGTTGGTGATCTTGCCTCAACCAGTCGCTGGCTGTGTTTCTGAGTCCATTGAAAGCCTCGACCTAGAAAAAGCTTTTTCTTATAGGTTGGAATGTCTTTGGCAATCAGTTCGTATCGAGGTAACTGCCTGAGCGCTCTTCGATAGCTGATAATTTGACTGCCCTGATAAAACCGGAATCCACCTAGCAGTAAAAGCAAAACAATCACGTAGTGAGCAAATACATCCATGATTGGAAAGAACCAGTCTGGTTGTAAGAGCAATAGTGCGACTGCTGAGAAACAAAACAATGCCGGTACAATCTCGACAGCCGGTCGAAGACGATTATCGAAAATACTATTGGTATTCATTCATTGCTTACCCTGGAAAGCACGTGATTGGTATTGGGGAGTTCGATCCCTGGGAATACATTGGCTGTATCGGTGATCAGAAAGCCTTTGATCAGGCTTCTCTTCTTCTTGCCGGTCGCCAGATACTCATGAATGTTGGTGCCGTTGGAATTGCGTTCATGTAGCTTCAACTTGGTGAAGCGCTTTTGTGCATACGACCATTTGGTATTGTCAAACTGTTTGAAGATCGCAGGGCTAACCAGAAGGAGGCCTTCCCGTGTCATGTGAATTCGGGAATTCACGTCATTCACTTTGAAGGATCGCTCATGCAAGCCGTCTCTTAACCACTTCAAAAAGTCTTCCCCGACATTGCCTGAACTTAATGTCTCAGAACCTGGTTCTACGGGGTTCCCTTCGGTTTTGGATGACTGCTTTACTGGTTGAGCTACTACAGGCTCGGGTTGGCTAACCGGGACGTTTTCCTCGGTTGTCTGAACCGTCTCGATGTGAACTGACACTGGTATTGGCGCATCGCTGAAATCAATCGTAGGGGGTGTATTTCGAACTGGACCTGGAGGAGTAGGGCGTTTCACTGCCGGTGACGGGATCGGACCCTGATACTCGGTTATGGTATCTGTGGCATCATTCGGGCTGGCTATTGTTGCGGTACCTACTGGCTCAATAGTCGGTATTGTAGGTGGTTGCTGTTGAACTACTTCTTCTGGTTCACTTTGGACTGATTCGGAATTGGTTGGTTCGAGAGGTGTAACCCAGCCTTTAAAATCTTCGGGTATTGCATCAGCTGCTGCCCATATCTTTTCAACGGGTAGGCAGAGCAAGGTTAATTCATGCGCTTTCGGCCAGTTGTCATCAAACACCTGGCATTTCCAGACAGCTTTATCTCGGTTTGGTATTAATACACCATATTGTTGCAATTCATCCATGATACGATCATTCCTGGAAGGTATACCTGTTTGGCCTTCCAGGGTCATATGGTCGCGTACCTGGTCCAGTGCTCTCTTGACCACAATCCAAAGTTTGTCTTCTTTGATCCAACCTGCAGCACCATCTCGATTCAGCGGCAGATGACCTGCATCGATCTGGTAGCGAAGGCTGGTGACAATTCGTTGGTATAACGGCTTTCTACTCGTGGTAGCAACCTGAGTGGGTGTGTCGACCTGGTCACCGGCTAGATTTGATGCAACGGAGAGTTTGTCTGCCTCGTGGATAATGTTGCCAATAATACCGGTGTCTTCCTGGTGGCCGGTGATCAGGTTAATCCAGTAGTAGAATAACTCCTGATGGCTGGCAATCCACTGTAACCCTTCAGGCGGGATTATATTGCGGATATAAAATGCACTGGCTCGTTCGTGCGTTGCATAGATTCTAGAACGTCGATAATTGAGTTTGTATGTTGTCGCTCCTTTCGATTTCATCAGGCTGCGCATCGAGGTATTGAATGCCTGCCAGTGACCAAGTGACCTCTCGTCTTTATCAAATAAAGCGACGTCTATATCGGTAATCGGTTTCCCCAGGTCATGCGTTAAGGCACCGGTAAAGATCGCGTATGTCCATACGTCTTTGAACCTGGTGACAGTCTCTGCATCGGCATTCGGTGGTAATAATTTGCCCAGGCGAATACGGATTGCATTTAACGAGGTGTCCAACGTATGTTGCAATAAACCACCTGACCCCGAATGGTGGTGCGCTTCACTGGCGGGTAATAACTGAACAAATTCTGCCAGGTTTTGCAGTGTTTTCAGGTAAAAATAATTCCAGTATTTGTCTTGTAGGCCTACTGCGGATTGAATTGCCTTGATAGTCTTTTTATGCGGTGATAACAGCTGTTTGCCGTTCTTAATAAACAGAGCTGATTCCTTATTGCCAAACAATGGCTTAAATATTTCTTTGATGCCCATTCAACCAACTATAAGCACCTCGCTAACGAATTCAGCAATTAATGCTAAATCAACTTGGAAGCATTTATTCTGGATGGAACATGGCTATTCGTTAACAATAATTGAGTAATTTCGGTAAAAATTCCGGACCTTGAACCTGGAGGATAGAGAAGTGAATGATGCCCTAGAACTGGATGGTTACAAGAATATGGTCGAAAAATTAGCTTTTGCGGCAATCAAGGAACAGCAAGTGAAACGTCGTTGGAGGACATTTTTTTTGATCCTGACATTTATTTACCTTACACCAATGTTCGTGATAATGCTGGATAGCGTTGATGGCAACTGGTTTTCATCAGATGAAACCTCAGATAAGCATATTGCCAAGGTAGAACTTTCTGGTGCAATCATGGCAGGGACATCGAGCAGTGCCGAGAACATTATTCAAAGCTTAAGAAATGCCTATGAGAACGAGAACTCGCTAGCTATCGTGCTGGAAATCAATTCACCTGGTGGTTCACCGGTTCAGTCTTCGTATATTCATAATGAGATTATCCGTTTACGCAATGAGAATCCCGATCGACCATTGTATGTCGTTGTGGAGGACATAGCGGCCAGTGGTGGATATTTCGTGGCATCTGCGGGAGAGATAATTCTTGTCAACGAGTCCAGTACAGTTGGTTCAATCGGAGTTCGACTCGATTCTTTCGGTGCAGTCGAGTTGATGTCAAAGCTGGGAGTGGAGCGACGGTTGATCACAGCTGGTGAACATAAAGGCTTGCTTGATCCCTTTATGCCCGTCAATTCTGATCAAATGTCTAATATTCATGCCTTGCTCGATGATTCACATCAGCATTTCATCAAGTCTGTCAAAGCAGGGCGGGGTGATCGATTACAGAATCATCCAGACTTGTATACTGGATTAATGTGGAGTGGGGTTAGCGCAAAGAAATTGGGACTGGTAGATGATTTTGGAAGTACCCTATCTGTGGCAAGGCAGTTTAATACAGACAATATTAAGAACTTCTCTGTAAAGGGTAATATTGTGGAACGTTTTGCGAATCGACTTGGAGCAACATTACAGGCTTCAATCAGCCATTTTATATACGGTTCGGTGTATTAGGGCAGCATGATGCATATTTTTCGATTCTCTTGCGGCCCTTTAAATCGGCGGCGTCACATATAGCTGCCGATTGCCCTTTTGGGTAGGGCCATTCCATTAACAATCCATTCCCTTCTGGCTCTTTTATTTTTTTGATCCCGTAACAATCCCCAGTCATATTCGGGTTGTAGTTATTATATTTTTTAGGCTGGGAGGAATATTTCGATTATATAGCGCTTGATTGGGTTGATGCCAACAGAACGCTAACACCACGTAGCTGCCATTCGTGAGATGAGGTTGGGAACTGCACTGAAGTGCCATAACCGGCCGTTCGAGGAATTCGTCTACGCGGTATACAGATAGAGAACA
>CAZYYM010000143.1:0-7312 GCA_964651385.1 uncultured Gammaproteobacteria bacterium
ATACTGGCGGGATTTCCTGGCAGCATCGATAGCCAGATCACAGATCGCATCGGTTTCCCGGGTAAGCGCCCCTACCTTATGGTTACAGTCCGCGATGCGGTAATAAATATCGGCTTTACGATCAGCATAGCGACTTTCACCGAGATTGAAAATATCAATCGCCAGTTCATAATATTCCTTCGCCTCATTGAAAGCAGAGAGCTTCCTGGCATGTTCGCCTGCCTCAATTGCATAGTTGACAGCATTGTCACTCTCACCACTTTGTAGCGCGTGATAATAGTGCCGAGCAATCTCTCCGGCTGAAAATTCCGAGCTTTCGTTACGCAATTCTACCAAAGCATCGGCAACCTTCTTATGCAGCATAATTTTTTTGGCCAGGCTTAATTCGCCGTAGAGAATATCTCTGATCAAGACGTGACAGAATTGAAACTCGGCCACTGCGCCCTGGATTTCTTCTATCAGTCCTCTACCGACTGCTTCTTGCAGAATTTCCAGTAAAACCAGTTGCTCCGATTCCGGTAACAGCTTACTCAGCACCTTAAATCCAAACTTCCGACCGATAACAGCCGCCAGCGGCAGCAATTCGTTACACTGCGCTGAAAGCTGGTTTAGCCGTCGTCCGATTGCTTCCTGAATACCTTCGGGTATCTCCACAGCCATTTGACCACCGGCCAGGTTTGTTTTTTCCTGCTGTAGAATGCGGGCAACCTCGGACATAAATAAAGGATTACCTTCAGTTTTCTCGAATACCGATTTCAGCACCTCGGGAGGTAACAGCTCGCTAACGGTAAATTCGATGTACCCCGAAACATCCTGCTCCGAGAGACCTTTCAGCGCAATTCGTCGTAGTGTGGCCTGGCGACTAATTTCACCCAATGAATCAAACAATGGGTGCTTTCGGGTTATTTCAATATCGCGATAAGTGCCGATAATCAAGACGGCCTGCTGCGACAGTTTCCTGCAAATTTGGCTAAGCAGCATTAATGATGACTTATCCGCCCAGTGCAAATCGTCAATCACCAATATCAGGGTATGCTGAGAGGCGTATTGGGCGATTACATTAGCAACCTTACTGAAAAGCAAAAATTGCTCGCTTCCGCTATCACCGGTAAACAGCGACACAGACCTGTTCTCCAGCTTTGAATCTTCCTTTACCAGGCTTTCAAATATCGCCGCAGGAGAGAGCCCCAGGCTATCATCGATTAGTTGAAGATTCCTGAGAATTTGCAGCCAGGGCCAATAGGGCGGCGATCCCAAGGTTTCGTGACACTGCCCATAAACTACACAGGTGGTTTCGTCGTTACTTCCTTCGGCAAAGGTACTGGCCAGACTCGATTTTCCAATGCCGGGCTCGCCTCGAATGAGAACAATATTCCCCCGACCCTTCCGGGCTTCCTGGTAAGCTTCAGATAATATTTGTTTTTCTGACTCTCTGCCCACCATCATTGCGGGAAGTGGTTGACCCACGCTGGCGGCATTTTCGAGCATTGCTTCGAAAGGGCTATTAGTTTTTTCTGAAAAGGGCTCAGATGATAGTGAGTCCAGCGTGGTTGACGCTACAGGCAATTCCCCAACTTGCTCACCTCTACCCACGCTGAATACCTGAATCGGTGACTGAATGTTTTTTACCTGATGCTCACCCAGATCCTGGAACTCGAATCCAGGTTTATTCCTTACCTGTCGATAAACATCCGCAGAAATACAAACACCACCGGCCTCGGCAATACTTTCAAGTCGCGCCGCAATATTAACGCCATCACCATGAATATCTTCATTGTCAACAATGATATCTCCCAGGTTGATGCCAATACGGAATTGAAACTGCCGGCCGTTTGCCAGGGACTCATTGCGTAGGCCCATTTTTTCCTGGATACCGACAGCACACTCAACCGCAGCCAACACGGTTGGAAATTCGGCCAGAAACCCATCACCCGTATGCTTGACAATCCGACCCTCGCAGGCATCGATACCCGGATCGATAACTTCGTTGCGAGCAGAGCGCCATGCATGGTAGGTAGCGTCCTCGTCGGTGTTCATCAATAACGAGTAACCGGCCACATCGGCCGCCAGAATCGCCGCTAGTCTGCGCTCCATCTACAGAAATTCTCCAGAAGCCGGGCTAGGCCGGCATTAATGAAGGCCCGACCGGTGAATCGACTTCGATGACCGTGTCTGCCGGTACGTTAGCTCTACGGGCTGCTTCGTATACCGCTTCGGCGTTGGGCGCCTCGTACAGGCAATAGGTTTTTTTCTTATCCAGAGATAGAAATGAATACAACCATTTTACCCCGACATCCTCGTTAGCCTTTAAGATCACTTCGTTGGTTGGATCAAGTTCAATTTCTTCGGCGAAATTGCGTTCAATGATAAACATGGGCATAACTAAACTCCTCTTCCAATTTTATTGATTAAAATTAACCCCACCGCGGTTCGGCATCGATATCCAGGTTCAGATAACTTTTTGCCACGAATTCGGTGACGATAGCGCCATTACCCGGGTGAATTCTACCGATACGACCATCGCGCAAAATCCGTTCCCAACCCGAAGCATGGAATATTCCGAAGCCGCCTGCAAGTTCGAAGGCCCGGTCAATTACGCGCCAGGCGCCCTCTACCGCATGATATTTCGTCATAAACGCCTTTGCACCCCACAATGCACCATGATCGACACCATTACTCCAGTCATTCGCAGTGCGGTCCAGGTGCGCTTTAATCGCGTCGAGTTCAACAGCCATCTCCATCACCCTTTTCTGTACTTCGGGATGCCAGGCCATGGATCGCGTCATCGCCACCGAAGTTTTACCCGGTATCGATGCCAGAGCCTTGTCGAAGGCATGTTGCGCCAGTCCGCAATAAACGTTGCCGAATCCAAGCAATGCCCATACGAATACCGCCAGAAGGAACAAATCGGCCCCTTTCATACCTTCATCGACTATCCGGGCGATATACTTATCCGGCACGAAGGCGGCATCCAGCAAGATGTCGTGACTCTGCGTGGCACGCATTCCCATGACATCCCAGTTTTCTCTGACTTCGAGACCATCAGCATCTCGCGGCAGGAAGGCATGAATGATTTTCGGGTTATCCGGGTCTGAGTTATCGATACCATGTAATCCCAGCCGGGTCCAGACCGGCGACAGCGAACCGAAGTTCTTCCTGCCGGTAAAACAATAGCCACCGTCGACGCGCTCTGCCTTGCAAGTCGAATGTAACAGAGGTATATCGTTACCCTTTTCGGCGTGACCTGCGGCAAAAACTTCTCCCGAGCAGGCTTCGCGTAACAACCATTCCAGAGAAGTATCACCACTACGCCACAAATCTGCGGCCACACCGGTCCAGTAAACGTGCATATTAATCGCCAGCGCATCGGCAGGCGCGTAGTAAGCGAGCCGACGTTGCTGCTGACAAACCTCCGCGAACGACAGGCCTAGCCCACCGAGTTCCTCTGGAACTGCCTGAATGAGGTAACCCGACTCCTTTAGAACCTCGAAATCTTCGTGGAAGAATTCGTTATTCTTATCGTATCGCGCCACCCTGGACTGGAAATCCTTTAGCTGTTCGGTCGATAAAATATCATCTAAATTTCTTGTCCCGCTTGTATCCATTGGTATTCTCCGAAATTGGGTTAGATAAAAATTACAGCGATTTATTCTGCTGGAAGAATATTCTGATTCACGCGAAACAGATTACCGGGATCGTAACTACTCTTGATGCTCGCCAATCGATCAAAATTCGAGCCATAGGCGCCGTCGACACGGGCCGCTTCGTCGTCGGCCATAAAATTGACATAGACGCCACCGTTGGCAAATTCGGCGGTTTGGTCAAAGAACTGTCGTGCCCAGTTAATACATTTTTCATCGTCGGAGGCATCACCCCACCGCGTATGTACGTTAAGCACAAACTCGGTATCACGGTGCGGATAGGCTGTCGCATCCGCAGCGATTCGATTGACTGCACCGCCGAGATGGGCGATGAAAATTTCGCACTCCGGGGTCGGGAGTTTGCCTGCAAAGTCAACGATACTATCTAGCGCCCCATCGCTGAGCACATCGAAATCATGCGATTTCCAGTAGTTCCGCGAACCTTCGGTGAGCAACGGATCGAACGCCGCCTGCCAGTCAACAAACTGATGTGGCGAAATAACATCGGCAATCGGTTCACCCCAGGCACGCATAGGCGCCATTACCTTTTCACCCTCCTGCATGTCTCCGGCATAGCAGGCTGCTAGAATCATAACTTCTCTGCCGTGCCACTCTTCGGGTAAAAACGGTAGTGGCGGCGCCTTACGCAGGACTACCCAGCAAGTCATTTCATCGGGCAGGTTTTTGACATAATCACGATATTTCTGCAACAGTCCGGGAGCCTGCTCGAAAGGATGAACCACGAGACCAGAAAGCACCTCGTTACCAATCGCGTGCAATTGAAACTCGAAACTGATAACGACACCGAAATTACCACTGCCGCCTCGAATCGCCCAGAACAGGTCACTGTTTTCGGTTTCGCTGACCTGCAGTAACTGTCCTTCGGCGGTGACGACATCGGCACTGAGGAGATTATCGATGGTCAAACCATACTTTCGGCTCAACCAGCCGAATCCACCACCGAGTGTCAGACCCGCGACTCCGGTAGTAGAGTTAATACCGAGCGAAGTCGCCAAACCAAATGCCTGCGCTTCCTTATCAAAGTCACCCAGTGTAGCTCCCGGTTCAACCCTGGCAGTTTTGCTCGCCGGATCGACCCGCACCGAGTGCATCGAGCTGAGATCGATCATTAACCCACCGTCGCAACTAGCCTTGCCCGCGATGTTATGACCGCCCCCACGCACCGCGAGCAATAACTGATGTTCTCTGGCGAATTTTACGGCCTGGATAACGTCGACTGTGCCGTTACAGCGAATGACCATCCCCGGCCTACGGTCGATCATTGCGTTCCATAGCGTACGTGCTTCGTCGTAGCCGGCTTCTTCGGGCAGACAAATCTGACCGCGTAAGCCGTGCTGTAATGTTTCGAGTATCTCTTCGTTGAATTCCAGCGTACTGCCGGTCAGTGTCTTTATAGTGGCCTGTTTCATCGGGGACTCCCCTGGTTTAGTTTGTTTTCATTAAAGCGGTATCAAGTCATGAATACCGAAGTGGAAATTAGCCTAACAACCGAGCGCGCCTGGGGGTATCGTCAATAATGATGATTATTCAATTCGACGAATGAGGAAAATGATGAGGAAAAAGTTAAGCTGTTGTTTTATATATTAATATTTTTTGAGGTAAATGGCTCCCGTCGGGGCAGACCGATGTGCCTGCCCTGCTCAAAGTCAGTACAATTACCTGAAAGGTCGAACACACGGGCGCGCCCCTACCCGGAATAAAGGAAAAAAATCCGTGCAGGGATTATTTGTGACCAGCGATTTCTACAAATCGTTTAGGCCTGGGAACTAAACCTGTTTTACCTCAGGAAACACTTCATGCAATGTCTGGTAGAAAAGTGCCAGTTCACTATTCTCGGCGCCATTGATATCAACCAGTTGGATAAGCTTTCGCATAAAATTCCACCGCACTGCGGGCTTTTGCTTCAGATAGCGATTAACGGTATGCAAATCCGCCTGTGGATCTGAGCTCGACGATTTTGCTGCTTCGTAGCGATGATTAACCTGGTCGTGGTCCAGACCAAATTCCTGTTTCAGGATCAGGGCAAATCGATACTTTTCCTTGCTCGCTACATTTTTATCGGCGCTGATTATGTGATAGAGCACTGTGCAGCGTTTCATCGTCCGGGTCGTTAAAAAATTTACTCTCTTCTACCAGTGAATCAAACCAGTGCGTCAAAGATTTAAACATAACAGGCGTCTCGCTATCTGGAGTTTGGGCATGAATATCTTGTTCAATTTATAGGCAGGTCAAATGTATATCCGAATTGATTCATGTCAATTCCACTTATTTAATTCGCTACGAGTACCCCAATAGTACGCCGTCAATCGCCTTTCCTTGCCACTGCAATACCTGACAGAATTAACGCCAATGCCAGAATAGTCTGCAAGTTGATGGCATCGGCAAAATACAGTCCACTCCAGATAACACCAAACAGAGGCACCAGGTATCCAACCTGTGACATAAACACCGCACCATTGACTCGAATAATGACAAATCGGATTGTCATGGCCAACGCCGTCGCAAACACCCCTAAATATAATAGAGACAACAACGAAGCGGTACTCACTTCGGTTGGTAGCGGGTCTTCCAGCAGGAATGCCAGCGGCATCATATAAAGACTGGCACTTACCATAGTACTCGCAGAAGTGGAAACCGACGGTAAATGCGATAATCGCCTGGATATCACGGATGAAATCGCGTAACTGCAGCCAGCAATAGTCACGGCTATCTGACCTTTTAAGCCGCCCAGACCGGACTCGACAATATCCCAGAATACCAGAACGAGAACGCCGCTAAAGCCGATGATTACGCCCGACAGCCGATAACGATTTATACGTTCGTCCTGGCTGGTAAAATGTGAAACCAGCACTGCGCAGAAAGTCCCCGAGGCCATTAATAATGCCGAGGCCGCACTGCTGATAAACTGCTGTCCCCAGCTAATCAGGAAAAATGGTACCGCACTGTTGAGAAAACCGACAATGAAAATATAACACCAGTTTCTGGTGCCTCGTGGGAATTCCTTCACCATTATCAAAGCGATAATTACCATTACTACGGCGCCTAGCGAAACACGCCAGGCGGCAATACTGACCGGGCCAAAATCATTTAAGGCCAGCGAGACAAATATAAACGCGCCACCCCAGACCGCGCCGAGGAAAAATAGCCTGCAAATATCAATTAGTACTGGACGACGAATAGCTGGTAGCATAGGTATGAGCTGTCGCGGAGGACGAAAGCGGCGAGTGTAGCGGAAACAACAGTCGTATGGCAGATGGTTATTCGCTGATATTTATATCTTTCGGACCGGGCAAGTTTTATCCGACTCGACTGTTGGCTCTGGATTAGACAATTGCCACTCGCACATAGGTGTAAAAGTTTCAGTGCTCTTTAATTTTAACCTTCGACATACGGCACTACCTCAAAGGGCAGGTTAACGCCACCAGATATATTGTCACCTAAATCCGGGCCTCGATACACCCGTATATTGAAACTTACACGGTTGTAATGATACGAGGCAGCATATTTTAACCAGAAGCCCTGCTCATTTTTTCTAATTGTGGAACCATTGACCTGCCAGCCAACCGGATTTTCAGGACAAACCAAATTTTCATTACATTGTTGATGAATTAATCTGGCTTCATTGACGACTTGATCCAGCGAAACTTTGT
>CAZYYM010000144.1:0-7301 GCA_964651385.1 uncultured Gammaproteobacteria bacterium
GTTTTACTTTGTCCGAGTGGAAATGGAAGGCCTTTGTCGGTTTATCCATGTCTTCGTGGATTGCCGCCAGTATTGGGCTGGCTCTGTATGATCGGTTCAAAAATCGTCCTTTTATACCGACCCTGCTTAACAGCCCGGCCGGATACTACGGCATGATTCTTGGACACATGGGTATTGCCGTATTTATTGTCGGTATAACGCTAACCAGCCTTTACACCCAGGAAAAAGATTTGCGCATGGCGCCGGGTGAGAGTTATTCGGTGGCGGGTTATCGCTTCCAGTTTAACGGTGTCGAAGAACGCCCGATTGAAAATTATATGTCGACCAAAGGCAGCTTTACCGTGACATCGGAGTCGAATAATTACTATGCCGAGCTGCAACCCGAAAAGCGGATTTATCGAGTTCAGCAGTCGCCGATGACCGAAGCTTCGATTGATGCGGGATTCACGCGTGATCTGTTTATTGCGCTTGGAGAACCGCTGGATAATCAGGGCGCCTGGGCAGTCCGGATCTATTATAAGCCGTTTATTCGCTGGATTTGGCTCGGAGCCATCATTATGGCGGTAGGTGGATTTTTTGCTGCCAGTGACCGTCGTTATCGCCAATGGTCGCGTGCTGCAAGCAAATTGCCGGTGGGCGCTGGGGAAGCGGTAAGCTAATGCGATTTGCAATACCACTGGGCATATTTGTGCTTATGGTCGGTTTGTTGGGTTACGGTCTGACACTTGACCCGAAGAGAGTTCCTTCGCCACTAATCGATAAACCGGCACCACCATTTTCGCTAGCACGGTTACACCAGCCGGAAACGCGTGTGTCGCAAAACGACTTTATGGGTCAGGTTTGGGTCTTGAATGTCTGGGCCTCCTGGTGCGTTTCCTGTCGGGCAGAACACAAAGTGATTTCCCGATTGGCAGCTATGAATTTGTCAAAGATCATAGGGCTCAATTACAAAGATCAATCCGCCGATGCGAAACGCTGGTTACAGCAATTCGGAGACCCCTATAGCGCCAGTCTAATGGATCAGGATGGTCGAGTTGGAATCGATTGGGGCGTTTACGGAGTTCCGGAAACTTTTATCATCGGCAAAGACGGTTTGATCAAATACAAGCATATTGGCCCGGTTACCGATGAGTCGCTGGAAGCCGAAGTGATTCCCGCATTGAAAGCACTATTGGGCTAGTCATGACAAATTTACGTCGATTAATATTATTTTGTGCGTTGGTATTTCCGGTTATATCTTTTGCGGCGATTGAAGCTTACGCGTTCAAGGATGCACAAATGGAATCAGAATATAATCAATTGATCAAGGAACTGAGATGCCTGGTCTGTCAGAATCAGAACCTGGCAGGTTCTGATGCGGATCTTGCGCGTGATTTACGTCGACAAACCCATGAAATGTTAATGAAAGGTAAAAATCCGGATCAGGTCATTCAATACATGGTTGATCGATACGGCGACTTCGTACTTTATCGGCCGCAGTTTAAAAGTAGCACTTTATTTTTATGGTTAGGTCCGTTTTTTCTGGCTGCGATTGTAATTTGGCTGGTGATCAGGAACATACGCGCCAGGAAGACACTCGTTGATCCCGATGATGCAAGCATGCAACGTGCTAAAGATTTGCTTTCTAATAGAAGAGATAATTCATGATATTTTGGATCGTGGTCGCGGGCCTGCTCGCTCTGGCCCTGCTAGCTCTTATCGTACCGATTCTACGATTACCGCATGTGAGTGATACGACGGACCGCCAGCAGCAGAATATACAAATAGCCCGCGAAAAAAAGTCACAACTGGATAAACAACTCGAACAGCGGGAATTAAACCAGGGGGAATTCGACGAAGCCCTGCAGGATTTGGAAACATCTCTGGCGCTTGATCTCGAGCGTGAAGAGAAATCAATCGAACAGCAGCCGGGTAAGTGGGTTGTGTGGATTGTTGTCGCGCTGATACCGGTGGTAAGCATTGGTCTCTATCTTAAGCTTGGTGAATACCGCGTAATCAAAAATCCGGTTCTGGCCGAAGTTGAAACAACCACACAGGCCAACAATCAGGTCAACCATCAGGATATGAGTATCGAAGCCATGCTCGAACGTGTCAGACAACGTTTGCGGGATAATCCGCAAGATGCGCAGGGCTGGTTTATCCTCGGACGGACTTTAATGTCTATGCAGCAGATTGATGAGGCGGTAGCTGCATTCCAACGAACATTGGATCTGATTGGCGAGAATCCCGGTATTATGTTTACGCTGGCAGATGCTCTGGCTTTGCAAAATAAAGGCTCAATGGAGGGTGAACCGGAGAAGCTGGTAAAACGTGGCCTGGAATTAGCACCCGAAGATCCGACTGGAATGTGGCTTGCAGGGCTCGCAGCGGAGCAGCGCAAGGAATATAAGGCTGCGCATAAATACTGGAGCAGCATGTTACCACAGATTTCCGACGATGCAGAATCGAGTGCCGAAATTAACCGCCTGCTAGCGGTTCTGGAAAAACGCGACCCAACAATTCAGCCAGTAACGAAGACAACTACAAAGCCCACAGTGGCCAGCATTAGCCTGAAAGTCGATCTCGATGCCAGCTTGCGCGATCAGGCAGCACCCGGAGATTCTGTTTTTGTATATGCCAAAGCGATGCAGGGACCGCCCATGCCGCTGGCGGTCAAAAGAATGACAGTTGGTGATTTACCGGCAAGTGTCAGTCTCAGCGACAGTGATGCAATGATGCCGACGATGAAGTTGTCTTCTTTTAGCCAGGTAATTGTCGGGGCACGAATTTCCAGAAGCGGGAATCCGATCGCGCAGCCCGGGGATTTTTATGTCGAGATGGAATCGGTTGATAGCAAAAATCCGCCGACCGATTTGAGTTTGTTGATTGATCAGATTAAATAATTGATCTATCCAGCCGCAGGTTAACTGATATAGAGACAAAACCCATTGCCGGAGAGAATGATGATTCCTCGAAATTTCTATATAATTGCGCATTTACAATAACATCGGATTCCCGAACGGAGGCAGCTTGGAGAAAAAACCTGATAGGCATCATCCGACCTCGTCTGTGACCATTGCGATGCTGCTCTCTGAATCAGTTTATAAGTTAGTAGTTGTTATTGAACGGATTATTCGTTGGGTTATAAAAAATATCATCTGTCCTGCCCGGTATATGATCTGGTGTTTTCGGTTGTAAGCGATATTTGACTACGATTTTTTGCCGATTTAAATTTACCCAAACACCTTTTTTATCTCATCGAAAGGCGCGGTAATTGCATATACGTTTTTGTAACCCATCTGCTTCAGGGTTAAAGCCGCTAGCGAAGCGCGTCCCCCGCCGCCGCAGTGGGTCAGAATGACAGTATGTACGTCGGGGCAATGTTTGTGCGTTTTCATTTCCAGCAGGCCGCGGGAAATATGAATTGACTCGGTTAATTTTGATTCTTTGGCGCTATCGGCTTCGCGAACATCGATAATTACCGCCTCGCCCCGGTCAAAAATGGCTTTTGCTTCGGCGACATTTACGCAATTAATTTGTGACTGGGCTTCTGCAATAAATTCACTGGCCTGTTTGATCATGGTTTGTTCTCCGTGTCTGCTTTAATTGCTTATGCTACCGGAATACAGGATGCGGGAAAACGTACAATTTAAGGGGAAATCCCGGCAATACGCTCACCGAACTGCTGCCGGTAGGCTTCCATAGTCATATCCATCTGTTTCTTGAATAACCGGCGGAAACTACTTTCGTCTTTGTAGCCCACCTGGTAGACAATTTTTGACGACGGGATTTTAGTCAGTTCCAGCAGATTACAAGCGCGGTTGATACGGATTCGTTGCAAGTATTGTAATGGTGAGCACTGCAAGACCTTGCCAAAACGCCGGTTTAGTTGACGGTCGCTGATATGCAATTGACTGGAAAGCTGATTGATGTCGATCTCCTCGTGGCTGTGTTGTTCGATTTGTCGTTGGGCGCGTAATACCAACTCGTCGGCGTGATCAGTGGTTTCGACATTAGTGCGAAATGGCAGAGGCGAGGGCGCATTTAAATGCATCATCAATAGCTTAGCTGTGTCGACCGCCGTGCGATGCCCGGCGAAACGCTCGACCAGATGCATGACCAGGTGTTCGCAGGCCGTGCCGCCGCCGATGGCGCTGATGATGTTGCCATAGTCGGCAATTGTGTTGTGCGTATCGATTTCCAGTTCGGGAAACATACGTCGAAAATGAGGCTCGCTTTTCCAATGCATCAAAGCCGGGCGGTTATTCATCAAACCGGCCCTGGCGAGCAGAAAGCAACCGCTGCAGATGCTGATGAGTAAACCACCACGGTCGTAGTGTCGCTTGATAAGTGGAATAATCGGCGCTGCCTGTTCAATAGCCTTTTCTACTTTCCCATAATTGGCCGACGAATGAAAGACGGATGGAAATACCCATACATCGGTGTTGGTGTCGAGCGATTTATAATCATTCAAACTGTAATCCGGTTGGATACTGAGACCGTTAGTAGGCATAACCGCTTTGCCGTCTATGGAAACGGTATCCCATTCAAACAGGGGCTTGAGGTCTGCTTTGACCAATGTGTAGTTAGTAGCGATTAATGCATCGATGATGCTGTGAATGCCGCTGCCGATACAGCGGTTCATCAAAAAAATAGATATGCGCATGACCAATGTCCGAATCGACCAGTATTATGTCAAATATGACACTTTTTTTGTTTGATGGCAAATGCCATGCTATCTGCATTATCGGAATGGAAATAATTATGTCTCAAACACCTGTAATTTTGACTCGGTCTTCCAATGTGAAATCACCCGCCGGAAATTCTTCTGGAAGGCAGAAGCGGGTTGTTCCATTCAAATATCAATTATTAGGAATGGGGTTGAATCTGGCCTCGCATTTTCGAAGTAGGTGGGCAGCAAAAATCGCGGGTAATCTCTGGTTTACGGTATTTAAAAATAAACGCAAACCCTGGGTGAGACAATTCTGGCAGGAGTCGGATGAATGCTTTGAAATTGAAGTCGGAGGCAGTCAGATTCCGGTATATTCGTGGGGTCGGGGGCCGCTGATAGTGACCATGCATGGTTGGAGTGGATCAGGCACGCAATACAGGCGATTCATTCCCAGGCTCGTCGAAGCGGGTTATCGAGTCGTAGCCTTTGATGCACCCGCCCATGGCGGCAATCCAGGCAATCAAACGCATTTACTCGATTTTACCGATTCTCTGATTCAGATTCAGGCGCAGCTTGGTAAAATCGATACGGTAATAGCCCATTCATTGGGTAGTATGGCCGCAGTATGGGCCACCCATCTGGGCCTGACACCTCGAAGAATGATATTGCTCGGGCCACATATGGATGTGAGTACAATGTTTGAGTCTTATAGCCAAATATTAAATCTCAATGAAAAGATTTCAAATCAGTTCCGTGCGTACATTGGTCGAAGAATGGCCGAAATTCTTCAGGTTGAAGATCCCTGGGTACTACTCAATACAGAAAATTTGATGGCAAATCGGGACTATTCCGGCTTGCTGGTATTTGACCGGGACGATGAGGAAATTCCACAAACAATTTTCCACAGGATATTGGAACATTGGCCGGGATGCGAATTGCTGGAGACCGAAGGACTTGGTCACCAATTGATTTTAAAGGACGAGGAGGTTATTGATCGTGTGTTAGGTTTCCTCCAGGGGAAAATGCGATAGTAACTTGTTCCGTCGGTGAATCCAGGAGATTTGGCCATTGATTCGCTAATAATTTGATATATATTGGTGTATCTACTGCGCCTCTGTTATTGCGAGAAACCTGTTTCAGGGCCAGATGGCAATAAGCTAGAGGCAAATTCAAATGAAATATAGTCAAGGTAATATGATACTGACGGTCATTCCCGTCGTACTATTGGCCTCGGTAGCCGCTGCTGGATGGTATTACTACTATTCGGAAGTCGAGAAATATCAGTCCCAGGTAATGGATGCCCAGCTGGAACACCGTAAACTAACCGATAAACAGGAACAACTGGCTGGATTACTCGAGAAAACCAAAGCAGAGAAAGTCGAGATAGAGGCTAAACTGAGACAGGAAGTTAACAAGGCTATTAGGACATCTGCAGAACTCAAATCTAGTCTAGAGGCCGGCATCGCGAGTCGTCAACAGGAAGTCAACAAAGCCTTACTGACGACAACCGAGCTAAAGGCTGAGCTAGACACCGAAATTGCCAGGCGGGAAACAATTGAAAAGCCGCTGCGTGACGAGAATGCCGACTTAACCCATGAAAAATCCCGGCTTCTAATTGAAGTCGATCGAATGCGGAAGATACAGAAACAACAGGCTGCACTGCTGGAAAAAACGGGGGCAGAAAAATTGGCGCTGGAAGCTAAAATGCAGCAGGAAGAAAAGAGAGTCTTGTTGACGACTGCTGAACTGGAGGCAGAATTATCCAAACGGCAGGCAGCACAAGAAACCCTCCTTAAAAAAGTTAATACAGTCAGTGGAGAAAAATCCCGGCTTCTAGCTGAGGTTGATCGATTGCAGAAGTTGCAGAAACAACAAAGTGCGTTACTGGAAAAATCCAGAGCAAAAAAATTGGCGCTGGAAGCTAAAATGCAGCAGGAAGAAAAGAGAGTCTTGTTGACGACTGCTGAACTGGAGGCAGAATTATCCAAACGGCAGGCAGCGCAAGAAACCCTCCTTAAAAAAGTTAATACAGTCAGTGGAGAAAAATCCCGGCTGAGGCTTGAGCTCGAACAGGAACAGAAAAATAAAAAGCGTATAGAAAATTTAAAAAGTCGCATTGAACTGGAACTCAATGAAAGCCGTGTTCAAATTGTCCAGTTAAAAAATAAAATGACGGTGATTGAGCTCACCGGTGAAGTCCTGTTTAATTCCGGATCAGCTCGAATAAAACCGGCCGGGGAAAAAGTGCTGTCAATCATTGCGGAATCACTCAACACCTATCCAGATAGAGACATTAGCATCGAAGGTCACACGGATGATATCCCGATAATGCAAAACATACGGTACGAGTCAAACTGGGAACTTTCTACAGCACGGGGATTGGCGGCTCTTTATTACTTTCAGAATAGCAATCGAGTCGATCCAGGTCGACTGAGAGTGGTCGGCTATGGCCAATACCGCCCTGTAGCCAGCAATTTAACGGTCGAAGGTCGCCAGCGAAACCGCAGAATCGAAATCAGATTGCTACCGGCTGGAGAAGCAGATGCAACATTGAATTAACCGATAGCACCAGGCGCCTTTGTCCCCCTACACCGACTAGTAGTCTAACAACATAGGTATGAGGGATACAGAGTGCCCCAGATGAGCTGGA
>CAZYYM010000145.1:0-7289 GCA_964651385.1 uncultured Gammaproteobacteria bacterium
ATTCATTCCGGCTTTGAAGCAGCGATGCAAACGCAAATGGAACGCATGTGGGCGGACAAACTTGGGCTTGAGACTTTTGACGCCGCATTGTTCAGTGAGCTTGAATCACTCATGCAGCAAACTCCGGTTGATTACACGCTTTTCTTCCGCGAGCTTTCGAATATACCTGACGATATCAGGTCGCTTAAGAAGAGCTTTTACAGGAACTCGAAGGATGCGGCTTCCATGGGCACCGATCCGGAAGCGTTGGACGAACGTTGGTCCAAGTGGCTAGCGAAATGGAAAGCGCTGATCAACAGCACTGGCGCGAATGCCACATCGCCGCGCTCGCATGCAGAAATCTCCAGGCAGATGAAACGCGTTAATCCGAAATATAGTTTGCGCGAATGGTTTGTTGCCCCGGCGTATCAGCAGGCGGCTGCGGGGGACTACTCAGTCATTCGCGAGCTGCAGGCAATCATGACGCAGCCATACGCCGAGCAGCCCAGGGAAGTGGAAGAGAAGTACTACAGGCTGAAGCCATCGGCGTTTTTTGAGGTCGGCGGGTTGTCGTATTACAGCTGCTCGTCGTGATGCGTTGGATTTATTGATAAGCAACGTAGGCCTGATAAGCCTTCGGCGCCATCAGGCGGAACCAACATACAAATACCACCAGAAAGACGATAAGAGAATGATCGCAAAAATATAATTGCCGGAAGGCGCTTTGCTTTTCCGGCCTACGCGTCAATATCGGGCGTGGTATATTTGCCGGAAGGCGCTTTGCTTTTCCGGCCTACGTTTCGCGTTGATTCAAATGGATTGGAGGGAATGGATGTCTCAATATCGGCGGAATTATATTGCTGGTGGTACCTATTTTTTCACAGTGAATATACTTCAACGTCATCAATCGCTGTTGACAGATCATGTTGAAATATTGCGAAAGTCTGTATCAAAAGTTAAATGCAAACGACCCTTTGAAATTGTTGCCTGGGTGGTTTTGCCGGATCACATACATGCGATGTGGACTTTGCCCGAGGATGATTCCGATTATTCCTCGAGGTGGCGAGAGATTAAAAAGGCCTTTACCAAACAATTACCTAAAGTGGAAAGTTTGTCGGCGACACGATTGAAAAATGGTGAGAGGGGTATATGGCAGAGGCGTTTCTGGGAGCATACGATTACTTCAAAGCTCGATTATCAGAATCATATTAATTATATCTATCTGAATCCTTTGAAGCATGGATTGGTGAATCAGGTTAAGGATTGGCCATACTCTTCTTTTCATCGAGATGTAGCCCGTGGTCTGTACGACATTGATTGGTGCGGCACAAGCGATAGCGAGGATAGTTCAAACTTTGGTGAACGCAAATTGGAATAAATAACGTAGGCCTGATAAGCCACAGGCGCCATCAGGCGTGACCAACTGTAAGGAGTTTCCACCATCGAGTTACCAGATAAAACTGCTCACCACGAATCGAACAGGACGGCAGCTGGAATCGCCTGGATGTTATTAACGGGTGCACTATTTGTTGCAGTGACGGGTATTGTTCGGCACCTTGGATCGGACATGCCCGCGGTACAGGCTGCGTTTATACGCTATGCGTTTGGTACTTTGCTGATTCTGCCGGTTCTGTTTCAGTTACTGCGCAAAGACAGCTTTCGCGCACCGACAACCGGGCTGTATAAACTATACGCCCTGCGCGGTCTGGCGCATGGTGGTGCAGTCATGCTGTGGTTTTATGCCATGGCGCGTATACCCATTGCAGAGGTGACTGCGATTGGATATACCTCGCCGATATTTACCACCATTGGCGCCGCTTTATTTCTGGGCGAAGTGTTCCATGGCAGGCGCATCGCCGCGATTGTGATCGCCTTTGTCGGCGCGATGATCATTTTACGACCTGGTTTTCAGACCATTGAACTGGGATCTCTGGCACAGCTATTGGCCGCGCCTTTTTTTGCTGCTTCCTTTTTGCTGGCGAAAAAATTTACCGGGACACGCAGCTCAGAAGAGATCGTGGTGATGTTGTCAATTTCCTGTACGCTGGTTTTGTTACCCGGCGCACTATGGCAATGGCAGGCGCCGACCGCTACTGAATTATTCTGGTTGTTACTCACTGCAGTTTTCGCCACGGCTGGCCATTACACACTGACCAGGGCATTTGCCTGTGCACCACTGACTGTGACTCAGCCCGTTTCATTTTTGCAACTGGTCTGGGCTTCTCTGCTTGGTTATTTTGTTTTTGGTGAATCGCTCGACCCCTGGGTCATTACCGGCGGCGGAATCATCGTCGCTTCAGTGACTTATATATTTCATCGTGAATCTGCGGCGGCCCGCGCCATCAGGCGCGTACAGAATTAGCTTTGACCCCCATTGCCGCTTACTTAAGACTGATAACCTGATTTCGTTCCCTTATCCTGCCTTGCGGGAGCACTCCGGGGGCATAAAAGCGCTTGTGCCGGGGCAGCAGGTCGGTGAGTTCACCATAAAAACCTATATTTATTTGCGTCGACATGGTTACATGATAATAGATGTCTGCTGTGCCAGCTAATATCGAGTCAAATAAGCTGACTGCTAATTGTGAGAAATTTGGTGACCTATGAAAATCCAGCTGCTAAGTGATCCGCATAATGAATTTTTACCGAATAGTAAACAACTTGACGGCCATTTATGGTCGGGTTGTATACCAGAGACGGATGCCGATGTTATTTTACTGGCGGATGATATTGATACCGGTACCAAAAGTGCCGAATGGGCGGTTGCCGAATCACAGCGCCTGGGCAATCCTATTCTCTATGTGTTAGGTAACCACGAATTTTACCGGCACGAGTATTTTTCGGTTAAACAAAATGTCTCCAGACTCAGCAGCAACCGGGTATAAAATGAAACTCATCTTCTCTCATGGTATGGAAAGCGGCCCCTGGGGTTATAAGATTAAACGGCTGGCAGTTGTAGCAGCACGGCACAATCTTACCGTCGATAGCATCGATTACACCGATACCATGGATGCAGACCTGCGTGTCGAGCGTCTACTCAGGGTTTTAAGAGAGGAATCGCAGCCGGTTATTCTGATGGGCTCCAGTATGGGTGGTTATGTATCGCTGGTGGCCTCGGAATCGGTAGAAACTCGAGCCCTGTTTTTACTCGCACCTGCATTGTATATGCCGGGTTTGAACAAGCAGGAATATACCTCGCGTTCACCGCATATCGAGATTGTGCACGGCTGGTCGGACGATATCATTCCTGTCGAAAATTCGATTCGTTATGCGAAGCAGGCGGATTGCTACCTGCATATTCTCAGCGAAAATCATACCCTGAATAAATCGATTGATGTCGTCGAGCGACTGTTTGATGCCTTTTTGGAGAAATTAATGGATTAGCGGTTGGTCTGATTAATCGCATGCAAAATCAGCCGGTATTAATAGAATGCCGATTACTGATAAAAGCAGCCCCCAACAACCCCCAGATGAGCAATCAGTCCGGAAAAGGCGATGCGACCTGGCAAGGGGTTTTTCAAGCGGTTTTTTAGCCAGAACAAACCGATAATCGCCATTAGCAGTGCTATACCGGTGCGGAACAAATTTATCGAGAATCTGGATGATAATTATTAGCGCTACGTCGATTTTTTTCTTTTTCCTGATTCAGTCCTTTGCGGACTGACTGGTAATAATCGATGCATAACAAAAGTGATACGATAACAACGATAATAAAAAATGGTATCTTACCTATTGAATAGGCCAGTCCCAAAACAAATGCAAGAAACACGCCTACTGAAATGGTACCGGTAATTAAATTATCCATCGTTGCCTCTCAATAAATAAGTGGTTTAGTCATTCAAGTGTTCCAATAACCAGCTAGCAGTTCTAAATAATCTGGCGTCGTCATTTTTTTCGCCTATCAGTTGTACACCTAAGGGTAAGCCATCCGGGCTTTGTAACAATGGTAGATTGATCGCCGGCGTGCCACAAAAAGTCCAGATTGTATTCATGACCGGACTGCCGGTTGATTCTAAACCCTCAGGAGCCGGGCCCGGCGTCGCAGGGGTCAGTATGGCATCATAAGACTCAAATATTTCGTCCAATGCGCAGCCATAATCGTCAATTTTGGCTGCCGCGAATTGGTATTCTTCATCAGATACCTGCTGACCACGTTCAATCATTTCGCGTAACGGATTACTTAACTCTGACTTACCCCGGTCATATTCACTGGCAAAACTTCGCGCCAGATCACGCTCCATGACTTTACGGTGGTCTTCGTGAATGCCGGAAAAAAAATCGGGTAAATCGACTATATCAATGGTTTTTGCTTTCTTTTCATTGGCGGTTTCGATTAGTTCACGGAATCCATCTTTGGTTATCTGATCAACCAAATCCCACACCGGCGTACGTACAAATGCAAAAATCGGATCAGCGGGTGGTGATTTTGTCATCACACTGGAAATACAGGGCGGAGCAATCGGGGTCATGGATGCATCTTGTGCATCGTAACGCATTAACACATCGGCGATTAAAGCCAGGTCTTCGGGGCTACGGGCGAACACACCAACTGTATCCAGCGGAGTTGACTGGTGTAAAACGCCATGCCGAGAAATGCGTGCAAAACTGGGTTTAAAGCCATAGATGCCACAATAAGATGCAGGCCGTATTATCGATCCATTGGTCTGGGTTCCCACAGCCAATGGCACCATCGCGCAGGAGACGGCCGCCGCCGAACCACTGGATGAACCGCCGGGCGTGTGTTCGATATTATGCGGGTTTCTGGTTTTACCGGGTGAAAATACGGCTAGTTCCGTTGTTACGGTTTTACCCAGTATGATGGCGCCGGCTTCTTTCAATAATGAAACCAGTGTGGCGTCTTTTTCGGGTTTACGGCCTTTATGCAACACTGTGCCGAGCTCGGTGGCATACTCATTGGTATCGATTATATCTTTGATGCCAACAGGTAAACCGTGAAGAGCACCAGTAGCTAAACCGCTGGCTCGAAATACATCGGCCTTACGAGCCTGCTCAAGGGCAAATTCCTTATCGAGATGAGCCCAGGCGCCAATCGAGTCTTCGAGTTCATCGATGCGGGCAAAGCAGGCTTCAACCAGTTCCTGCGAGCTTAATAGTCCCCCTTCTATCGCTTTACGTGCGTCACAGGCGCTTAACAAATTTGCGGTGCTCGGATCGAATTTAGGCATGGTCGACATTTTTTATAATATCACCCAAATAAATAAACAGGTAACCAGAGTGCGATCCCCGGGAAGTTATAGAGCAGGATCATCGAGAATATTATGATTGCCAGATAAGGCATTATGCCCCGGAATATATCCATCAGCTGAATGTGTGGCGGTGCGACGCCTTTCAGATAATAAGCCGCCATCGCCATTGGTGGGGTCAGGAATGATGTCTGTAAATTTAACGCTACAAGCACGCCGAAAAACAGGGGATCGACCTGAAAGGTTTCCAGCATCGGCAGGAAGATTGGCACAAAGATGATAATGATTTCAGTCCATTCCAGCGGCCAGCCCAATAGAAAAATCAAGGATTGTGCAAGGATCAAAAATCCAACCGTGCCCAGGTCTAGCGATAGTACCCAGTCATTAATCAGCGCGTGGCCGCCAAGGTATGAAAATACCGATGCGAAAGTCCAGGAACCGACGAATAACCAGCATACCATAGCCGATGTTTTTGCGGTGAGATAAACGGCCTGCTTTAATCGGTCCCAATTGAGCGAACGGTAGCAAACGGCTAAAAACAGACCACCAAATGCACCGACGCCAGCGGCTTCGGCCGGTGTCGCCAAACCCATCAATATGGCTCCAAGCACACTCATGATGAGCAAAGCCAATGGTATAAAGGACGTTAATAACTCCCATAGAATTCTGCCAACCGGCGGGACGTCTTCTTCCCTTGGTTTTGGTGCGAGTCTGGGGTTTAAGGTTGCCCGTCCAACCACGTAGACCATATATAAACCCGCTAGTAGCATGCCGGGAAAAAGAGCTGCCGCATAGAGCCGAAGGGGTGATATTTCGGCGATGGCGGAATAAACGATAAGCATGATCGAAGGGGGTATAAGTATACCAAGACAACCGCCCGCACAGATAACGCCTGAGGCAAAGCTCTCGTCGTAGCCCGCTTTCAACATGGCGGGAAATGCCAACATACCCATTAAAGTAACCACCGCACCGATAATGCCGGAGGCAGTGGCAAAAACAGCACAGGTAAACAGAGCTGCTACAGCCATTGATCCCGGCAAATGACGCGCTGCCAGCTGAATACTGAAAAACAAGCGATTGACAATGTTGGCGCGTTCGACCACATAGCCCATAAATAAGAAGAGCGGGACGGCCACCAATACGTCATTGGACATGACAGAAAAAGTATTCTGCACGAATAACTCGAATATCCGGTTATCGAATATGGTTGCCATACGCTCGGCGTCGTAATAGGCATAGTAGCCAAAGCCCAGGCCCATGGCGATTAAGGTGAAGGCAATGGGAAAACCCAGCATGACCATGAAGATAAACAGACCGAGCATAAATACGGCTACTACCGGATCAGACATTGTCTTGCTCCAGGTTACGTAAATCCTGTTGCTCATTAATTAGCATGGTTTCAGTTTCTTGCACGTCGTGCAATCGTGCGGGCCAGGCCCCAGTCTGAATACAAATAATGCAACGAGCAGTTTCGGCAATGCCCTGCAGTAATATCAACGTGCCCGAAATTGGAATCAGCGTTTTGAAAAAATAGATTTGAATACGAGCTGGACTACTCCAGCTCACTTCTTTATAAAACCATGAATCTGCGGCAAAACCGTAGCCATAATAAATCAAGGCCAGTGCGCCGGGCATGAGAAACAATATATATAGCGTCAGGTCGATTTTAGCTTGTGTTTTGATACTTAAAAGCCGATAAACCACGTCGCCCCGGACGTGGGCGTCTTGCGATAAGGCATAGGCCCCACTCATCATAAATAAAGCACCGTACATTTGTACGCTCATATCGAAGGCCCACACGGTGGGGGAATTGAGTACATAGCGCACAAAAACTTCGTAGCATGTGGAGAAGGTTAAGATAACGATACACCAGGCGAAGGCCTTGCCGGACCAGGCACTAAGGCTATCTATGAAATGAAGAATACGGGTCATGGCGCGGTACCTGGCGTAGTCTAAAATGGATGTTGACGAATATAGGCCGGGGCGGTATAGAAAATAACGCCCCGCCGGGTAGTACCACCGTTTATTGCTTAGAGCGTACCGAAATTATGCTCGAAAGCACACGTATAGCTTCGCGGATTAATCAAAGCCTCAGAAACACACAAGCGT
>CAZYYM010000146.1:0-7267 GCA_964651385.1 uncultured Gammaproteobacteria bacterium
TTAATGAGGAAATGATTCCAGCGGCAATAAAGCTAATGGCTATTCGAAGTAATACGCCAGCTATACCTTCGCGGATTATGCCCTGATATAAACCCAGAGACAGCATCGTGATCGGCGTGACTGTTGCAATAATTGCGGCCTTTAGCCATAGGTCGTAGATATTTGACAGAAAGTCAGCCTGGCCGGAGTAATGTCGTAAAAAATAGGCAGAATAGACTGTAATAAACAGGACACAGACTTCTATCGATAGCAGAACTAAAAAGGGCGCTTTCAGGTAAGATCGAAATATCTTTACTGTAGCCAAGGGTCTACTCTCCAGGCCATATACTGGGTCTTAATATAGTAAGTACGCGAATACAATCTGCTGAGTTTGGCTTTATTAGGTAATTTGGTGTTCAAGTTTTGATAGCGGGGACAACGTACCGAGTACAAAGAATGCCGTAATACTCGCAATTATAGCTACGATTGCTACCCCGGCCATGGCCGATAGAATAAATTCCAATGTTAACATGATGCAGGTGCCAATTAGCAAACCAGTGGCATTGTTTAGCATAAGTTGAATTACCGGATTGAATGAATTAAATGCTGTAGAGACCAAACTTTTACAAGCGCCAACGGAAATTAATACGATACTGGCATAAGCAATCGATTTTACAATTATATTACCTTGCGAGCCTGAAGGTATAAGCTGACAGGATAAATAAAAAACAGTGCCGAGTACAACAAAATCGACAATTATTTCAGCTATTACTTTATATTGTTTTACACTAGTTAACATCGCAAACCGGGTCCTATACTTTTCAATAGATAGTCATGTTAGCGTTTAGCTGTTTGGAATCTGTTAAATGGCTCACATGCAAAAAAAAACCAAAATCGGTCGACGCCAGAGTGTTAGCTGAATCACGAATTTGGAAATTTGATTGACAAGTAATGCTTTCAGTCCTATAGAACCGGTTGATAGTTAGGATTAGAGTTAGAGTGTTGGTGTTAAAACGATAGTATAGTTTAGCCACGACTTCTGTGTGCAATCTTTGGAGAAACCTGTACCGAATGAATAAGATAACTAAGGCAGTATTTCCCGTAGCCGGGCTTGGTACGCGTTTTTTACCCGCAACCAAGTCCAGCCCAAAGGAAATGTTACCGGTGGTTGATAAACCACTGATCCAATATGCAGTCGAAGAAGCGATCGAAGCGGGCATTTCGGAGTTAATATTTGTTACCAGTAGTACAAAGAGATCTATAGAAGATCATTTTGACAAAAGCTATGAACTGGAATCCGAGCTCGAAAAGAAGGGAAAGTTAGAGGCTTTAAATCTGGTCCAAAATATCGTGCCTAAAGGGGTTTCCTGTGTATACGTAAGGCAGGCTGAAGCACTTGGACTAGGCCATGCAGTCCTCTGCGCAAAACCGGCTATCGGAAAGGAGCCTTTCGCTGTTATTTTACCTGACGATTTGATCGATGGTGAAACTTCAGGCGTTATGTCTCAGATGGTTGAGGCCTATAATTCCTGGGGTTGTAGTCAATTAGGTGTCGAAGAGGTGCCGAACGAAGATGTCGATAAGTATGGCATTGTTAATATTAAAAGTGGTGTGCCCGGAAATAAACCGCTGGTTGACAATATTGTAGAGAAACCGAATCCCCAACAAGCCTCGTCAAACCTCGCAGTTGTTGGCCGGTATATTCTCTCTGCAAAGATATTTGATTTGCTCGAATCAACCAGCCAGGGTGCGGGCGGTGAGATTCAACTGACCGATGCCATTTCAACACTATTAATGTACGAACATGTTATGGCCTATCGATTTACAGGTAAACGCTACGACTGCGGCAGTAAGCTTGGATACTTGCAGGCAACCGTTGAATTCGGTCTCAAGCATGCCTACCTGGGAGACGCCTTTTCGGAATATTTGGCAAACTTCCGTTAGACAACGCTATGAAAATATTAGTCGTAGGCGGCGCAGGTTATATCGGTTCGCATATGGTCAAACTGCTCGGAATTGCGGGGTATGACGTTGTCGTATTTGATAACCTGGAAAAAGGATATCGAGATGCCGTACTAAACGGTGAATTTGTTGAAGGCGATTTAGCCGATACCGGCAAACTCGAAGCGTTATTTTGCTCAACACGATTTTGACATTGAAAAATGCCCCGACTATCAATTTTTCCTCTATTTATTAGGCTCGCGATTGCCTTAATCCGGTACAGAAACCATGCCCATTAGTAGAGATTTACCTTACTCATTTTGCAAAAAATATGGAGTGATTGCTAATACCCTGCTGCCTTCGGGTAAATTGAATTTGATACATCGAAAAGACACCTCCCTCGTCGCCATTTCGGAAGCACAACGTTTACTCGGTTTGGTCGATCAGTTAACTCTAGAAAGTGATCAGGAATTTAATCGTTTGCTTGGGCATCATTTCGAGAATAACCGGGAGACTTCATTTAACGAGGCTGAGAAAATTGGAGGTGAGCTGAATCTCGACGAAGTTGCCAGTGAATTGTCAGAGCCCGAAGATTTGCTGGAAAGCGACGATGATGCCCCTATTATACGGCTGATCAATGCGTTGATTACCGAAGCGATCAAGGAGAATGCTTCGGATATTCACGTCGAACCCTTCGAGACACGGTTGTCGATTCGGTTTCGCGTGGATGGTGTTCTGCGCGAGGTGCTGGAGCCGCCGCGGCAGGTAGCGAGCCTGCTCTGCTCACGAATTAAAGTTATGGCACAACTCGATATAGCCGAAAAACGTTTGCCGCAAGACGGTCGAATTTCACTTAAAGTTGCTAATCGCCCAGTGGATATACGTGTCTCTACGCTACCTTCAGGTCATGGAGAGCGGGTGGTTATGCGTATTCTCGATAAGCAGGCGGGTCGACTGGACCTGCGTCAACTCGGTATGGCCGATTCAGTCGAAAAACGACTTGCTCAACTCATACAAAAACCCCACGGCATTTTACTCGTTACCGGTCCGACTGGATCGGGTAAGACGACCACTTTGTACGCAATGCTCTCGGCCATCAATGATACCAAACGTAATATTTTAACGGTCGAAGATCCGGTCGAATACGACCTTGACGGAATCGGACAGACACCGGTCAATACCAAAGTCGATATGACCTTTGCAAAAGGCCTTCGCGCCATATTGCGGCAGGATCCCGATGTGGTCATGGTCGGTGAAATTCGTGATAGTGAGACCGCGCAAATTGCAGTACAGGCGAGCTTAACCGGACACCTGGTTTTATCGACATTGCATACCAATTCGGCGGTTGGTGCAATAACCCGTCTTCAGGATATGGGGGTTGAGCCATTTTTGCTTTCTTCTACGTTACTGGGCGTGGTATCTCAGAGATTGGTTCGTAACCTCTGCAGTGAATGTCGCAGCGAGCTTCAACTTAATGGCACTGAATACGAAAATTTCGATATTGATCCAGTGAATACTATTTTCCAGGCGGAAGGCTGTAGCAGTTGTTTGCAAACGGGTTATAAAGGGCGGTCCGGAATCTATGAACTCATCGAAGTCGATGACCACGTGTCTACAATGATTCACGATTGTGAAAGCCAGTCAAAAATCGAGCATTATTGTCGTATCAAAAGTGCCAGTATTCGAGACGACGGCATGCGCAAAGTTGCGGCCGGGGAAACCACACTCGATGAGGTACTACGGGTCACGCGCGAGAACCTTTAACTGAGATGAGTGCGTTTGAATATCAGGCGGTAGACGGAGACGGCAAGACGCAGAAGGGTTTGATCGAGGCCGATACAGCCAAACAGGCCAGACAGCAACTGCGTAGCATGAACCTGATGCCAGTCGACATCGCGGAAGTATCGCGCGCTACTTCCCGATCGAATTCCGGAATTAGTCGTAATCGCATCAACGTAACGACTGTCGCTTTGATAACACGTCAGCTGGCAACATTGATTAGTGCTGGCCAGCCGCTTGAATCTGCCTATTTAACCGTTTCAAAACAGACCCAGAAAACCCAGGTAAAACGGGTTTTACTGGCTGTACGCGCGCGTATTCTGGAAGGACATTCGCTGTCGGAAGCCCTGTCGGATTTCCCTCGAATCTTCGATACGATGTATTGTGCATCCGTTAACGCAGGAGAGCAATCTGGCTTGTTAGACCTGGTAATGGAGCGTCTCGCCGACTATCTCGAAGCCAAACAGGAGTTACAGCAAAAGACCACACTCGCCCTGGTTTATCCAATTTTACTGAGTATTGTCGCGCTGGGGCTTGTATCGGTACTGTTAATATTCGTAGTACCGCAAATCGTCCAGGTATTCGAAGGTTTTGATCAGGAGCTGCCCCAGATTACACAATTACTGATCGCTATCTCGGAATTTTCCAGGGAAAACGGTTTAAGTATTTTCGTTGCTATTGTCAGTCTCGTTATTATTTATGGCCAGCTGATGAAAATTGAAAGATTTCGCATAATTCGAGACCGATTGGTGCTGACCGTTCCATTTGTTGGTTTTCTAGTTCGCTTGTCTAATACGGCACGATTTACACGGACTATGAGTATTTTGGTAAGCAGTGGCGTTACCGCCCTGGACTCCATGCGTATTTCGAGCCAGGTAATTATTAACCAGCCGATGAAAGCCTCGGTGCTTAAAGCGGCCGATCGGGTGCGGGAAGGTGAATTAATATCGACCACGCTCGATCAAACGGGATATTTCGGGCCTATGATCCTGCAGTTAATCGCTAATGGCGAAGCCAGCGGCAAGCTGGGTGATATGTTAAAACGCTCTGCACAGGCTGAAGAGAATGAGTTTGCGAGGATAACTGCTATATTTGTGGGTTTATTCGAACCAGCGATGATTCTTTTAATGGGTATGGTTGTACTGGCAATTGTACTGGCTATCCTGCTACCGATATTTGATATGAATGATCTCATTCAATAATCAAAGCAGACCGGGATGGTATTTTATTACCGCAATGGTATTGATAATGGTGTTGTTTCAAATGATAGGGCCAACCGCTTTTCGCTATCAGCACGACTGGTTCCAGAGCCGGGAGCTCTGGCGCTTGTTGACGGCGCATTGGGTACACGCTAACTGGATACATTTTTTCCTCAATACCGCAGGTTTATTGCTCTGCATGACAATCACTGCTCCGGGCTGGTCAATAAAGCGTTGGCTTATCTATCAGTTGATTTTGGCTATGGGCATATCATTATTGTTCAGTTTGCTTAATCCGGAACTGGATTGGTATGTGGGTTATTCGGGAGTGCTTTACGGCATCTTCCTGCTGGCTGCTGTTGATTTATTCTCCCGGGATAAAGTTATTGCCGCGCTGCTTGCTTCGGGAATTGTGACAAAAATCGCCATCGAGCAAAGCGGTGAAATAAACCTTACCACAAGTGATATCATAGGGACTCCAGTGGTAGTCGATGCGCATTTGTATGGTGTTTTACTGGCAATTGCGATAGCGTTAGTGAACGGGGTTCATGCAGTAGTCAAAACGAATGAACTCACAAAATCATAGCGAATCATAAGACAGGTATTTTCAAGGTTGCAGGTATGAATCAATCAATTAAACAAATGGGTTTCACTTTACTCGAAATCATCGTGGTGGTAGCGATTATCGCTATTCTGGCGGCCTATATAGCCCCTAAGGTTGCGGGTCGTGTTGATGACGCCCGTATCAGCAAGGCGAAAAGTGATATACGTGTGCTCGAGTCTTCACTGGAACTATATAAACTGGATAATTTCACCTATCCAAATTCTGACCAGGGACTCCAGGCATTGATTACGAAACCTTCCGGTGCAGATTTAAAGCACTGGCGTAAAGGTGGTTACATCAAGAAACTCAGCAAGGATCCCTGGGGCAATGATTATCAATATCAGTATCCCGGCAACAATAGTGAATTTGATATCTTTTCCCTGGGCGCCGATGCAGCAGTCGGAGGCAGCGATGAAAGTGCCGATATTGGCAACTGGAATCTGGATTCCTGAACCAGGCATTACTCGACAACGAGGTTTTACGCTTTGGGAGATACTTGTTGTTGTTTTAATTGTTATCATTACTGTCTCAGCGGTGGTGTCTTCGACCAATTTGGGGCGTGGCGATGCCGAGCTGAAATTACTAGGTAACGATCTTGGTAAATTAATTCATTTACTTTATCAGGAAGCTGTTTTTGAAAACCGGAACTATGCCATATCACTGAATCAGCATGGTTATAGCGTACTCGAGTACGATGGTGAGAACTGGATAACATCAGATCAGAGTTTTTTCCGTAAAATAAAACTGGGTGATTCAAGACAATCCATTCTGGTGGTAGATGACCTGGAAGTTTCCGCAGTTGAAGCTGACAGTACGGTTCCCCATATACTGATTCTCTCGAGTGGTGAAATGTCCTCCTTTGAATGGCAAATCACTGATACCAGTTTGAATGCCCAAATGATCATACAGGGCAATCTGCTGGGCAAGGTTGTCGTGCTAGGTCCTGTATATCTGTCAGATTACTAGGTTGTTAGACTACTAGTCACCATGCATAGAAGAATATCGCGTAAACGGGGATTTACTTTAATTGAAGTGATGGTCGCTTTGTTAGTTATCGCATTATCACTATTTGCGATCTTCAAGAGTACTTCTGCAGTGACCTGGCACGCGTCATTTTTAAAGGAAAAAACCATAGCTAACTGGGTGGCACAAAACCAGATTTCTCTTTATCGCTCCAAGAAGAGCTGGGGCAGTGTCTCCAATACCAGTGGACAGGTCAATATGGCCGATGTCGAATGGGACTGGAAAATGCATATTGCTAAAACTGATAATCCCAATGTCCGTAAGCTCGATGTTGAAGTGTTTCGTGACGGTGATGATTCGATAAAAGGCAGTGCGACAGGATATATGGTAAAACTGTGAGAAAGGCTAGCCACAATAGGGGGTTTACCCTGTTCGAGATGGCTATAGCAATCGCAATCTTTATGGTGATGGGCGCGATTGCTTATCCCGGACTGACCTATATGGCAAAAACAGGACAGGTCATTAACGAATCCAATCAACGCATGTCAGAACTGCAATTTGCGGTGACATATATTATTCGTGACTGGATGCAGGTATCTCCGCGCAAAATACGCAATCGCTATGGCGATGACGAATCGAATGTGGTGATTGAAGAAAACAGAATCGCTTTTACTCGTGGTGGTCGAAGTAATTTGACTGGGCAACGTCGCAGCCAGTTACAACGGGTGCAATATCGGCTGGGGGACGGGGAAATGGGGGGTGGACACCGGGTATCGCTTTATCAGGGGATCGAGGGAGAAAC
>CAZYYM010000147.1:0-6930 GCA_964651385.1 uncultured Gammaproteobacteria bacterium
GTCGTGGGAGATTCAAACAAAGCTAAAATTTCTCCGACGAAAACAGACAGCCGATCGTCGTTAGGCTTCCCGGGTTTTTACATCCCTGGCACATTCTTACCTTACCATCAGGCCAAAACGATTACCGGTTAGATAAGTAAGCTGGTTTTCACAGGATCAGCCAGCAGGCAGGGTTGCAAAATTATTATGCTGTGATGCAACCGCATTCAAGAAAAGGTCAACCGGGACGGGCTCACTGTAAAGGAAACCCTGCATAGTATAACAGCCTAAATCTTTCAGATAATCCGCCTGATTGATATTTTCAACACCTTCGGCAACGATATTGATACCCAGTCCGTGCGCCATCCCGACAATTGCTGCAACCAATGCGGCTCCTTTTTTTGAATGCTCAATCTCAGAGATAAACGAATAGTCTATCTTCAATGTGTGAACAGGCAGCTCCCGTAGATAGTTGAGCGAAGAATATCCGGTGCCGAAGTCATCAATTGCGACTGAAATGCCTTTATTAGCCAGAATTTGCAACTTATGCGTACAGGCCTGGATATCGTTCATAAAAGTATTTTCCGTTATTTCTATTTCCAGCCGACCCGGCTCTATACCGAAATTCTCAGTCATAGACACAATATTCTCCGGGAATTCTTTCTGTTTAATGTCAGTAGCCGACAAATTAATACTGGCCTTAATTTGACTCTCTAAAAAAACCTTATTGCTAAATAAATCAATGGCGATTCGTTTTAGGACCCATTCACTGAGTTGCTCGATGATTCGAGACTCTTCCGCCTGCTCTATGAAGTAGATCGGTGAACGTAGCCCCAGCTGAGGGTGGTGCCATCTGAGCAGGGCTTCAACACCGACTATCAGCCCAGATTCCAGATTTATTTGAGGTTGATAAAATAATTCCAACTCATCATTTTTTAACGCGTTTCTTAATCCGCTTTCTATCGATATTTTTTCCGCGGCAGCATGCTCGAGCTTGTCATTATAAAATGTATAACCATTTTTCCCGGTAGATTTGACTTCATACATAGCCATATCGGCATTTTTTACCAATGTATTTATATCTTTAGAATCCGTAGGATACACAGATAAACCGATACTGACGTTGACGTAAACCTCTTTACCTTTCAAAAAGAAAGGGGGTTGTAAACTGGCGATTAATTTTTGCGCAACCCGCTCAGCTTGCTCTCTTGACGTCGGTTGAGGTAACAACAACAAAAATTCGTCCCCACCGAGTCTGGCCAGGGTATCACCCATTCGAATTTCAGCCTTCAGTCGACCGGCGACTTGAACCAGCAATTGATCACCCACGACGTGACCAAAGCTATCGTTAATCAGTTTAAATCTGTCTAAATCAAGAAACATAACAATCAGTGTCTCACCCGCCCTTTCAGCCTGCTTTATTGCCAGATCCAGGCGATCATGCAACATTGCCCGATTTGGTAATTTGGTTAAAAGATCGTGATAGGCATAATAGGTAATTAATTTTTCTGTTTTTTTCCGAGCCGATATATCGCGAGCTACACCATAGGTCCCCTGATAGGTGCTCACCTGCCTGGAATCCTTGGAGCAGACTAAATAAATTCCCATGGACTTAAGCTCGATGGGGCGAGTTGAAATTTCGAAGGGCTTCGAGGGATCCGAGGATTTGCATTTTAATGCCAGTTCAACAGTCCTATTAGAGCGGTTCTCTTTTCGACGTTCATTAAAAACATACTCAGCTTTTAAGCGGTCTTCGTCGGCAATAAATTCACTGTAGTGTCTACCGAGCAAATCTGCTTTTTCATAGCCCATAAGTTTGGTAACACTACCGTTTATAAAACTAAATTCACCCGCCAAATTTAACATGTATATTAAATCGGGTGAATTATCGACCATATAGCGATGTAGCTGCTCAGAGTGAGCCAGGCGACTTTGTATTTGAGCCTTTTCTGCCTCTACTTGCCACTTATCCATAGCATTTCGGATTGCATGCTCTAGCTCATCAAAACTATAGGGTTTCCTGAAAATATCATAAGCTCCCAGCCGTATCGCTTCGGTGACTTTATTGATCGATGTTTCACCGCTTAATACAATTACAGTTGTCTGTATTTTTTTATCCCTAATAAAAGCCAGTACCTGATCACCCGATTTTTTAGGCATATTAAGATCTAGTATGATTAGATGAAAATGCCGTTGCTGAATGAGTGATATGGCTTCTTCACCATCTTCGGCCTGGGTAATATCAGGCCATTGTCTCTGCAGCAGCGCCACCAGGCTTTCGCGCGCACGTATATCGTCATCGACAACAAGAAATGATTCCGGTTTATCGAATCGATTGTTTGATTCTTCGAAAGTTATGAACGAATTATCCATGGTTGTCACACATCTGGTTATTTTAATAGTAAAGGAACTAACACTTCAAAAAGAGCACCGCCACCCTCATTTTCCATATATTTGATCTTTCCACTAAATTTGCCCAGGATTTCTGCTACCACTGAAAGCCCAAACCCCCGATTATTACCTTCTTTGGTACTTGCCAACTGCCTAAAGAGCCGTGAACGCGTAATTTCATCAACTCCGGCGCCCCGATCTGCGACGGAGAACTGTGCAAAAAGCATCCCATCTATGTTAACAAAAAGTCGGCTCGACACAATAACCTCAATGTTACCGGTTTGGGCTTCAACAGCATTTTTCACTAGATTGAGAACAATTTGACGCAAAGCATCCCGGGTTATATCGATTTCTGTATCCGACTCATCGAGATTCCAGGTTACTTTAACCTCCTTATCATCGCCAATTAAAGTCACATATAATGGAATACACATTTTCAGCTCATCGTTTAGTAACACGCTACGGGACTCGGATTTTTTTGAATCCTTAAAATTTAAAACGATGTTTCCAATTCTTTGCAACTCTTCTTTGAGTATTTTAATTTCCTTTTTATTCCCCATGCCATCAGATTTTGAATTATCATTGATAATATCAATATAATTTCCCAAAATAGTCAAAGGATTACTGATTTCATGAATTAATTTGTTAATGTCGTTTTGTTCCTGTTCTCTTTTTGTGCTTTCTTCGAAAGCTTGCTGCCTGATTGCATGGCTATTTTTCAACCATATATCGGCAATGCTGGTCAGATAGCCCGATATAAATTCTGACTGGTTCGATAAGTAACTTCGCTGGACCTTACTCGATCCAATAACAACGGCGCCAATTCCCAGCTCTGCAGAAGCCAATGGCAAGCTAAATGCAATTTCATGATTGAGTCGTCGAACTATCTGGCGGTCAGCGATCAATGCTATTTCATCCTGTTTAATCGCTGGTTCAATCCAATAAATATTTTTTTCAAGATAGCTTCTTATTATTTTGCTGTTATTGTTGTCAATGGAAAATTTACTGATCGGTTTAATATGGCCCAGTTCATAAAGGTGTAAAAAATCACTGTCCAGCGGATCACAGTACAATAAAGCCACATCCGAAATCGAATAGATTAATTGTAATTCCCGAGCAATTTTCAACAACAACTCTCTCGGTGAACTAAGCTGTGTTGAACGGGTTTCTGGCGAACTAACCACATTGATTAATGATGCATCCCTGATTTTTCGACCTAGTCTGATGGTTACTCTTTCTATTTCGTTAAAAAACTGGCCTTGTGTGAGACTGCCAGCTCCGGCTGAGGGGACGCCAAGATTGTTCGCAATTTCCGAGACTCTCGTCTTTACCTGTGTATAGATATCCTTTAATTGATTATTGTCAATTAAACTGGATCGCCATTTTACATCCGCTCGACCCTGTCGGCTCCACTGGCGGGCAAGCTGCCTGGCTTCGGCAACGATCTGACTAAGAATATCACAACCTTTCAGATCTTCTTCGTGGTGGAAACGTGCAGCATCCGCTATCGCCGGACTTAGGCTGGACCACTGCTCTATTATGCAGGCACCCAGCTCGGTATGACCGATACCAAACTTCCCGATTTCCTTATGGACTATAAATTCCTCAGCCTCCGAACTCAGGATATCAGCATACTGCTCATGAAATTTAGCATCAAATACAATTTGCCCAAAATCATGAAGCAAGCCTGCCAAATAAGCATCCTGAGGATGTTCATAATTTAAGGCATTGGCATAGTACTGTGCAAAAACGGCGCAATAAAGAGCATCCAGCCAGGCATCGCACACTACTTTTTTTCGGGAATTAATCAACCCGGCAAAAAGCTGTTGTATCGCCGAAGTAAGCACCATGGTTTTCACCAGATCGTGGCCAATTAACGTTATCGCATGTTTCAAATCATTAACCGGCTGGCTAATTTCAAAGGCTGTAGAGTTTACCGCCATAATAATTTTACTGGTGAGAACCGCATCGGTACCAATCATATTGGCTAATTCATCAATCGAACTATCCTGATCATGACAAATATCAAGTAATTTACTGAAAATATGGGGTGGGCTGGGTAGCCAACCCATATCCACGGATTCGATGATAGCTTGTGGCGAACGTCCTAAATCATGCATTATCTGTACTTCTAGATATGGCTCAAGAAAAACTTAGGATGCCAACAATATATCAAAAATTCTGTGTAACACGACTCCTTTCGTTCGATTTTACGGAATTCAATATCCGGGACAATTACGTCTCTGGATTAGCCCCTGCTTGATATAGAGTATAAAACTCCCGGCTAAATTCATCAAATCGATCGGTCACAATCGCCTGACGGATACGGGCCATTAAATCCTGAAAAAAATAAAGATTGTGGATCGTATTCAATCGCGCTCCAAGAATTTCACCGCACTTGTCCAAATGCCGCAAGTAGGCACGGGAATAGTTTCGACAGGTATAGCAGCCACACTTTTCGTCGATCGGACCTGTATCATCGGTGTGCTTGCTATTGCGTATGCGGACAATACCATTATTCGTATATAAGAAACCGGTGCGCGCATTACGAGTCGGAATCACACAATCGAACATATCTATTCCACGTCGCACCCCTTCGATCAAATCTTCAGGTTTACCGACACCCATCAGGTAACGCGGTTTGTCATTTGGTAAATGCGGCAAGCATACGTCGAGGATAGCGTTGCGTTCATCGGCCGGCTCACCTACCGAGAGGCCACCCACAGCATAACCGTCGAATCCGATTTCCACGAGGCCCGCAGCCGACTCCTGGCGTAAATTGGCGTAAATACCTCCCTGGACTATGCCAAACAAGGCATTGTGATTATTTTCATGTGCAATTTTACTTCGCGATGCCCAGCGTAACGACAACTCCATCGAAGTTCGAACCACATCTTCGCTGGCTGGAAAGGGGGTACATTCGTCAAATATCATGACGATGTCGGAACCAAGCTCGCGCTGAACCTGCATCGACACTTCAGGACTCAGGAAAACCTGCGAACCATCTACCGGCGAATTAAACTGCACACCCTCCTCGCTGATCTTGCGCATCTTCGCCAGGCTAAACACCTGAAACCCGCCCGAATCAGTCAAGATAGGACCCTGCCAGTTCATCAGATCATGCAAATCACCGTGTTTCCTGATTATTTCGGTACCAGGGCGCAACATCAAATGAAAGGTATTTCCAAGGATAATCTGAGTACCGATGTCCTTTAGTTCTTCCGGAGTCATTGCCTTGACAGTACCGTAAGTTCCGACCGGCATGAAAGCGGGAGTTTCTACCACGCCGCGCGCAAACCTCAAACGCCCCCGCCGTGCCGATCCCAGTGTCTTGACCAGAGTAAATTGCAAGCTGACCTCTTAAGCGCGTGACGATATGAACATGGCATCACCGTAACTGAAAAACCGATATTGCCGCTCAACAGCGTGTTGATAGGCCCGGCGCATTAATTCTGACCCGGCAAACGCAGAAACCATTATCAGTAAAGTCGACCTGGGTAAATGAAAGTTGGTAATCATCGCATCGACGACCTTGAATTCGAATCCGGGTTTGATAAATAATGTACTATCACCATCATATGGTGCGATTCGGCCGCTGACAGCAACGGCTTCCAGACTACGCACGACTGTGGTTCCAACAGCGATGACTCGTTTACCGGCCGCCCTGGTTTGTCTGATTAAATCACACACCCGCTGTGACACAACAGTCCTCTCGGCATGCATAATATGTTTATCAACATCGTCGACACGGACGGGCTGGAAAGTGCCAGCGCCGACATGCAAGGTGATGTAGGCGATCCTAATGCCCAGGTACTTCAGTCGGCTTATCTGCTTTTGGTCAAAATGTAACCCGGCAGTAGGCGCCGCCACTGCGCCTGGTGATCTGGCATAAACGGTTTGATAGCGTTCGCGATCAGAAACGTTGTCGCTCCTTTGTATATAAGGTGGCAAGGGTATATGGCCGTAAGTCTCCAGTAACTCGAGCCAGCTAACATCGCTTTTTTGAACCAGCAAGAACAAATCGCCTCTTCGTTCAGACATCGCACAATGAATTTGGTTTTCGAGAATCAATTGACTTCCGGGTCTGGGTGATTTACTGGAGCGAATATGCGCGAGAAGCGTATTATTGTCGAGTACGCGTTCAACCATCACCTCGATCCTGCCTCCGCTTTCCTTTCGTCCAAGCAGACGCGCCGGAATCACGCGGGTATTATTGAACACCACTAAGTCTCCTGAATTCAACATCCCGGTTATATCGGCGAAATGCCGATCTTTTATTTGCTGATCTACAGGGTTAACCACCAGTAAACGAGAGGCGTTTCGCTCGGGTAGCGGCTCCTGTGCGATTAAACCTTCGGGTAAATGGTAGTCGAAATCACTGAGTTGCATGAACGGGCAAGCGAAAAAGCGCGTATATTAACGTCTAATGCTACCACTTGGTAATGATTTCATTTAAAATCCGCCACTTCCGTGCCAGCGTGGTGAAATTGGTAGACACAGGGGATTCAAAATCCCCCGCCTTCACGGGCTTGGCGGTTCGAGTCCGCCCGCTGGTACCAT
>CAZYYM010000148.1:0-6924 GCA_964651385.1 uncultured Gammaproteobacteria bacterium
ATAACATTATCGGTGTCAATGTTGCAGAAATACCCAACTCAGCAAAAAGCATATTGGCACCATACCGGACAATTAAGTTATGATGGCAGGGCGCAGAAATAAAAAAGTGATTATCGAGCGTTCGACAGCCGGGCGCGGTAGTTACGGCGAAGAAACTGAAACATGGGCAACGCTTTCTCAGCCGTTTGCGAATATCAAGCCGTTATCGGGTGGCGAAACAATCCAGGGCGGGCAGGTTGACGCCAAAGTAACTCACCTCATCACGATCAGAAAAACCGATGTTACTGCCAACGATCGGATTAATCACGGCGGCAGAATTTTTAATATTACGCGCGTGCTCAATCCAGAAGAGCGCGGCGTTGATCAAAAAATACTGGTAGTCGAAGATGTTTGATATATCCGTTTTGGGCGATAAGGAATTACAAGCTAAATTATTAAAAATGGAAAAAAGAGTCGGCGCGAAGATTATGAAGCAATCGCTCAAATCGGCGATGGAGCCTGTAAAAAATTTGGCGAAAATTCGCGCGCCACAAAAAAGCGGCAGATTGCGGAAAAGTATTCGAATTGGGACTAAAAGCAATCGTCGCGGTGTCAGCGCATTGCTCAGGACTGGCACGAGAAAGCAATTAAAAATACCGGCTGATGCGAAATACTATTACCCGGCAGCAATCGAATACGGCGCGGCGGGTAGGCATTTGCCGGAGCGGTCATTTCTCCGCTCATCATTGCACGACAGGAAAGGTCAGGTAATTGGAAGCGTTGCAAGACACATCCGAAATAATCTCGAGTCAGTCAAATGACAATCGAGAGCGCACTGTACAGCTATCTCAGCACAAAAACAACCGTTACTGATGAGGTTAGCACCAGGATATACCCGCAGACAGCGCCAAATGGCACAGCATACCCGTTTATTACTTTTAGCGTGATTAGCGAAACCAATGATCACTCAATGACTGGCGCGACGGGATTAGCTAATCCAATCATTCAAGTCGATATCTGGTCGGCAACCATAGCGTCTCGCGTATCGGGATCTGAAGCGATTAGAAACGCACTAGACGGATTTACTGGTGATATGGGCACAGAGAATTTGAATATTCGATCCTGTTTTTTATCGAACAGGTCGAATTTTGAGGAAAGCGACACCGAGGGAAAAGGTCAACCGACCTATCGGTCGTCAATGGATTTTTCAATCTGGCACGTTGAGTCGTTGCCAACATTATGAGGATATAGAAAATGGCAGACGTAGGTACAGGCACAACGATTGTATTTGCCACATCCAGCTTTTCGGCTGATGTGTTGAGTGTAAACGGGAATGATATTTCGCGGGCAGATATCGAGACGACCCATATGGGCACAACAGGTTATAAAACCTATATTCCATCTGATTTAGTTGAGGGCGGGACGGTTGACATGGAATTTGCTTTTAATCCAAATAGCCAACCGCCTGTTTCGGGCGCGGCTGAGACTATTACAATTACTTTCCCGATCCCGTCGGGCGGGACAACCGGTGCCACGCTGGTATTTACCGGGTACATTAATTCCTGGTCTTTTGGCGATACACTCGAAGAAAAAATGACCGGCAACGCGACAATTAAGGTCGATGGTGTAAGTGATCCAGTTTGGACGGCGTCAGCATAATGCTATCGGCAGAGCAAATACTAAAGTCTGATGATACGCCAGCAGTTGAAAAGGTTGATGTGCCCGAATGGGACGGGTATGTTTTTGTCAAAGTGATGTCGGGCGCTTCTCGCGACCGTTGGGAACTATCGACAAGCAGGGCATTAGAAAAACCGGGAACGGCAAATGTCCGGGCTAGTCTTTGCGTCGCGACGGTTTGCGATGAGAATGGGAATCGGTTATTCACCGATAACCAGGTGGCGAATCTTGGCGAGAAATCGTCGGCGGCACTGGATAGGGTTTATGCCGTCGCGCAACGATTAAATAAATTGTCGTCTAGCGATATCGAGGAACTGGAAAAAAACTAATTGACCGGCCCTCGCGGCGATTCTGGTTTCGGCTGGCGTCGCATTTGAGAATGTCGGTCAGTAGGGCAATGCAGGAAATCGATTCTGCCGAGTTTGCGGAATGGCTTGCGTATCACGAAATAGAGCCATTTACGGTTGACCGGTCGGAGTATATCCTTTGCACCATAGCGGCAATATTGGCAAATGTGCATCGAGGCAAAGGGACGGCTGTTTATAAACCGGAAGATTTTATGCCGCAATACGGAAAGAAAAAACGCGATTCATCCGAAGATATTGAAACCAAATTAAGGGCGATATTCAATGGCAACAATTAGCCGATTATCCGTTTCGCTTACTGCCAACACGAAAGGTTTGCGAAAAGGGTTAAACGCTGCAAAGCGCAACGTGAAGAAATTTACCGGGCAGATATTTAACTTAAAATCTGCAATCGTTGGCGCCATTGGTGTCGGTAGTCTGGGCGCGTTGAGTAAATCGGCAATTGGCGCATTTGCGAAGCAGGAACAAGCAGTAGCAAAATTAAACGCGTCGATTATATCGATGAAACGAAACACAAAAGGATTGTCGGGGAACCTTCAAAAACTCGCGACCCAAATTCAGAATAAAGGCGTTATCGGTGACGAAGCAATCCTAGAGGGCGCGTCATTTCTAACGACCTACCGGGACATATCCGACAAGTTATTACCCAGGACGATACGGGTAATGGCAGACCTGGCGGCCAAGATGGGTGGCGATACGACCAGGGCGGCGAATCTGTTAGGCAAGGCGTCAATGGGTATGACGGGATCACTTTCTCTCGCTGGTATAAGCCTTAGCGACGCAACGAAGGATTCGAAAAAATTCGAGGATATATTGCGGGAAATCGAAGAACAAGTCGGCGGGACAAATAAGGCTTTAGGCGATACCGCATCTGGAGGGATAACGCAATTCAAAAATGCCTTTGGTGACGTGCAAGAAAAATTAGGCGAAGTTTTAGCAATAGCCATCAGCCCGTTTTTAAGGTCGATTTCGGCTAAATTAGGTGATGTTAGTTTTAATGCGAAGGACGCTGGCGAAAAGTTTAAGAATTGGTTGGTTGATTCGACGCGAGGGTTATCAGTGTTAGCCGATTCTTTGGCTGGGTTAAAACTGGCATGGTTAAATATAAAGTTAGCGGCAGCGGGTTTCGGTTTAGCTGTTATTTCAGCGGTTAAAGTCGCATCGGAATCAATTAATTCGTTGGCGGGTGTTTTTGGTTTCAATTTCATCAATACCGATCAAATTAACGAAGCATTTAAGGGATCACTGGCGACGGTCAATGACTTGAAAGGCGAGATATCATCAATGGTTGATGAATTGGGCAAAGCGCCGCCAAGCATTAAGCTAAAAGCAGAAATAGACAAATTCGCTTTCGACGCAGAGGTTGAATCACTGAAAAAACGGATTGGCTTTGTTGAGGGAGGGACGTTCAGAAAAGTACCAGCGACACAAAAAGGCACGCTTCAGCGGTTGGAAGTAAACGGCTCAGGCAGTGGTAAAAAAATTGATATGACCAATTCAATACTCGAAGATATCCGCAAATCATTACGGCGGGATCGCATAGCGGTGGCGGGATGATTGTAAAAGACTTAATCGAAGCGCAAGTATTAACCCGAGACAGTGATGGGTTTACGGCGGAGCGTGTATTTATTATCGACGAGATAACGGGTCAACCTGAAACCCGTTTATATAATGCGATTCAATCTTCCGGCATTCCCGCTTTTGGCGATCCGCACCCAACTATTCCCGATATTCAGGTTACTGAAATTCAGGCAAACCCGGCCACCAGCGGCAGCCAGATAAAAATAAATGTTGTCTACAGCGTTCCAGACAATTCAGACGGGTCAACCGATAACAGTTCCGGGTCAATTACAGTAAATTCTAGCCTGATCACCGAAGAAGTTTTTGAGGATATTAACGGCGATACATTAAAAGCCGATTATAAAATATTCGTCGATTCAACAAATACTAATGTGACCGTTTCGACGAAATACGCGACGGTTGATGTCCAGCGGCCACAAATGGTTGTTACGTTTAGGCGGCTAGAGGATCAAGTCCCGAAAACGGTTATAAATGATTTTCTTGGTGTTGTGAACTCAACGGATTGGTCTGGATTTCCAGCGCATACCTGGTTATGTACAAATATAACGGTCAGCCCGAATAAAGATAAATTCGACGTTGATTATTCTTTTGCGTTTAATCAGCAATCTTGGCAAGTCGAGGTCATTGTCCCGTTGACTGATACTCAAGCTAATAACTTCCCAATTGATAAAGCGACAGGCAATGGTTATTCGGTTTACGATGTCTATAAGTCGCGGAATTTTAACGAGCTAGGGTTATCGTTTTGATTGCCCGAATACGCAAAGGGCAGCAAATCAAGGCTGAATATCTAAATCAGATCGGCTCGAAAGTTAATGATTTAGTTAAAGCGATACAGCCGCCCAGACAGAAGGACAAACCCGTTGATCCATTGGTTAGTAATGCTAGTTTGGATAGCGGTGATACGATACCAGAGCCTGATTATTCGTTTGTCGAGCAAACCAGGGCAGTATCCACTATCCAGGTATTCGACCAGAATAGCGACAATTACGCCGAGATAGACCGTATAGAGTCAATGACGTTTCAAAATGGGCGTGGTGAAACGCTCAGACTTGTATTTAATAATTAGGAAATCAAATGGCAACTAAATATTGGCTCGGCACTGCCGATGCAGTGGCACAAGTAACAACAATCCAGGTTACGGCATACGACGCATTGACTACCTATAAAATCACGGTTGGCGGGATTGTGATTTCATCGGTTGGGAATACGAGCGTTAATCAGACCGCTACCGACATTGCTACCGCATGGAACGCATCAACGCACCCATATTGTACAGGGATAACGGCTTCGACGGTTACAGATACCGTCCATTTAACGGCTGATATAGCAGGAGTCCCGTTTACTGTTACGAGTAGTGTAACGGGTGGGACTGGGACAATAGGAGTCGCCACGGAAAGCACAGCAAGCGCAGGAGCTAACGATTGGAGCACTGCCGACAATTGGTCTGATGGATCAATACCAGCCAATACCGATACGGTCATTTTCCGCGATAACGCGGTTAATGTTTGTTGGAGTCTTGATCAAAGTGCAGTCACGATAAATGATCTATTTATAGAAAAATCGTACACCGGGAAGATAGGATTAAACCGGGCGGAATTCGCGACCTCGATTGATGGTGAAACGACCGACGCAACCAAAGACGAATACCGCGTCCATTATCTGAAAATTGATTATGACACACTGGAAGTGGGCAAGCATGTCGGCGGTGGGAATCCATCAGGATCAGGCCGAATAAAAATTAATAACCAAAATACGGGCGCATCAACATCAACGGTTTTTGATACGGCGAATGTATCAACCGAAACAGAATTAGCGGCAGTTAGATTACTCGCGAATAGCGCAGGCGCTGATTTTTTTATCCGTGATGGATTAACGGGAATCGCGATTGATGAGCCAAACGAAACCAGCACCATTGGCGATATTTATATAGACGGGTCTGGGTCAAAAGTTTATATCGGCGATGGTGTCACACTAACGACGTTTACTCAATCGGGTGGACTGGCTTTATTGCAAGCGGCGGCAACGATTACATCGGTTAGTGTTCTCGGTGGCAAATTGACTATCGAAGGCAGCTTTACGATTACCACATTAACTCAAGAGGGTGGCGTAATTAATGCCAATCATTCCTCCGTCGGCAATGCGATTACAACGGCGAATCTTAATGGCGGCAGTATCATCGCAACACAATCCAGCGCAATAAGAACCTGGGCAACCGTCAATATGGCTTCGGGCGCTTCATTACGAGCTAATTCCGATATTCTTGCTATTACCACGTTAAACGAGCCAGCGAAAGAATATACATTAACGGCTTCATAATGGGCATTGTTGAGGGTGCTTTTCAGAATGTAGCATCACTATATAATGCTGGTGGTTTCACAGCGGTATTAGTTCCAAAAGACTTTATAGCAAGCACTCGAGTCTTCTGTGACGCCGCTTTTTCGGTAGACTGGGGAAATGGTAGTCCGATCTCTTATGCCGCCTCAACACAAGCCACTGCAGTACCAACCGGCACCATTACACTGACAAGCACTGGCGCAACCCATTTCAGATGTGAAACTAATACAATCATTTCGATGGATATAACAGGTGGGACACAATTAACATCGGTTAATCAGATGTGTTGGCGTTTGTCGAATATGACAAGTTTCACCGTCGATAATTTAGACAACGTGACCGATGCTTATGCAGCGTGGCAATCGTGCACTGGATTAACGTCGTTTCCGGCAGTGAATATGCCATCATGCATCGATCTTTTCTACACATGGTCAGGGTGTCTCTCGCTGACATCTTTCCCGTTGATTGATGTCTCAGCCAATAAAGTTTTTTATAATACTTGGGCATATTGCTATGGTTTAACAGCATTTCCAGTTTTAGACCTCAGCGCAGCCACATCAGTATATGCAGCGTGGCAATCGTGCACTGGATTAACGTCGTTTCCGAATCTCAATGTTTCTTCAGTTACTAATTTTTATCAGGCTTGGTTTAGTTGTACAAATCTCACGAGTTTTAGTATTGCGGCGAATTTTTCCTCTGGGACTGATTTTAGAAGTACATTTGCATATTGTAGAAATCTCACGTCGCTGGGTTTGTTGGCAACCGAATCAGGTACTCAGTTCAATTCAATGTTTTCACGCTGCTACGGTTTAAGGACTATTGGTGCACTTGACACGACCGGTACTGTCGGCGCTACTTCAAATTTGTTTTTCGCTACATCTATAACATCTCCAAATCTCACGGAACAGGCAGATTTAGCCGATATAAATGGAGCTAATTTTAATTGATCGGTTAAGCGGCTTCAGCGGTGGTTAAAAAGGGTTTAACG
>CAZYYM010000149.1:0-6663 GCA_964651385.1 uncultured Gammaproteobacteria bacterium
GATTACAATACGGAAGGGAAATATTACAAAGTAGCGGATTCAATATAGCGCAGATTGCCGAAATGACAGGATTCTCCGATGCTTCAGCCTTTAGCCGGGCCTATCGGCGGGTTTTTGCAAGGACGCCGACCTCGGATCGCCAATATTGATTTGAGACGCTACTTTTAAACCAATAGAAATTGCCGGCTACGCCCTGCTGAACAGAGGAAGCCATCGTTACGAGTATGACAGACGCAAGTCGAGCAAGCTGGCGAGCTGAACGGATTGCGTTGCAAGGAAAAAAATTCCCACGAAGAAAGAGTGTTCCGGCGCCCAGCTAAGGTCTAAATGGAGCAATAAAGGCAAGGCTGGTGCTTGGCCTCAAGATCTGTGTGCTGCAAGGCAGCCAGAGATACATCCGGCATCAACGCACTGCACTGGAAGTCCATGGTCTGGATAAATACCTGGATCATGGACTGGATGTCTTCAATCGACAGGTTGCTTTAGCCGTAATGGCACGGAATATTCAGAAAATGGGCTAGAAGTAATTTTGTAAATATAGAGAGCAGAAAGCGCGGAAAAAGGAGCAAAACAGTTCAAGACCGAAATGCAGCGCGGTCTGGACCGCGCAGACCGCTGGCTAGTTATTCTGAATCACAATGCTTGGAAACGCCGCCGAATGATCCTTCGCCTTAGTAGCGAGTTTGGCTGCAGTTTTACGCGCGATGGCACGATAAATGTCACTGATTTGACTGTCTTCCATCGCGGCGACGGTTGGATTACCACTATCGGCCTGTTCCCGAATACGGATATCGAGTGGCAATGAACCGAGGAAATCGACTTTCTGTTCTTCGGCCATACGTACGCCGCCGCCCTCGCCAAAAATATGTTCGCTGTGACCACACTGACTACAAATATGAATGCTCATGTTTTCGACTACTCCGAGCACAGGCACTTCAACCTTCTCGAACATCTTCAATCCCTTGCGCGCATCCAGTAAGGCAATATCCTGTGGTGTGGTCACTATCACAGCTCCGCTGACGGGAATTTTCTGCGCCAGCGTCAATTGTGTATCACCGGTTCCGGGCGGTAAATCGACAATCATGTAATCGATATCTTTCCATCGCGTATCGTTAAGCAGTTGCTCCAGCGCCTGAGTCACCATTGGTCCGCGCCAGATCATCGGCGTGTCCTCTTCAACCAGGTAACCGATCGACATCGATTGAATTCCGTGCCCGATCATCGGCTCAAGGCTTTTGCCGTCAACCGATTCGGGCTGGCCCTGACAACCGAGCATGCGCGGTATGCTGGGGCCGTAGATATCAGCATCAAGGATACCGACTGTGGCGCCTTCGGCCTGCAAAGCCAGCGCGAGATTCACTGCTGTTGTAGATTTACCGACTCCGCCTTTGCCCGAAGCAATGGCAATGATATTTTTGATACCTTCCTGAGGTTTTAAATTTTGCTGGACCGCGTGCGATTTAATTTTGCTGGAAACGTTAATGCTGACCTCATTAACCCCGTCGAGTGTTGAAACAGCATCTTTTACCATCTGTTTCAGCGGATCGAAATAGCCGACTGCCGGATAACCGAGCAGTAACGTAATGACAACCTTACCACCTGTGACTGATATATCCTTAACCGAACCGGCTGCTACCAGGTCCGTTTCCATATTCAAGTCGACGATGCCAGCAAGTGCACTTTCTATCTGAGCTTTTTCAATAACCATAATTACAGGAATTTCTTCAATTGTTGGTACCAAGGTCGAGCATTTTACCTGAGCCAATTGTAAAATATCACCTAGTTTTTATACGATTGTATGGCGGCGCCACTATACAGTCTCCAGCGCAGCCCCTAAAATATGCCGATTTGGTCAGTCAAATCCCGTACATGAGTTCCAAACCCCGCAAAATAGTGGTTACCAGCGCCCTGCCTTATGCCAACGGTCCGATTCATATCGGTCATATGCTCGAATATATCCAGACCGACATCTGGGTGCGCTTTCAAAAATTGCGCGGCCACGAATGCATTTACGTCTGCGCCGACGATGCCCACGGTACACCGATCATGTTACGCGCACAGGCTGAAGGCATTACCCCGGACGCACTGATCGAACGCATGCAGCAGGAGCATCTGGCCGACTTTACCGATTTCGGTGTCGACTTCGACAATTACTACAGCACGCACTCGTCTGAAAACCGTTACTTCTCAGAGTTAATCTACAGCCGATTAAAAGATGCCGGGCATATTCGCACCCAGGTTATTTCGCAGGCTTACGATCCGAAAGCCGAAATGTTTCTGCCCGACCGTTTTATCAAGGGCGAATGCCCGAATTGCGGCAAAGCAGATCAGTACGGCGACAATTGCGAGAACTGCGGCGCGACTTATGCGCCTACCGATCTTAAGAATCCTGTCTCGGTAGTTAGCGGTGATACGCCGGTTGAAAAAGATTCCGAGCAGTATTTCTTCAAAGTCAGCGATTTCGAGGACATGCTAAAAGAATGGACGCGTGCCGGCCATATCCAGAAAGAGATTGCTAACAAAATGGACGAGTGGCTCGAAGAAGGTCTGCGAGACTGGGATATCTCGCGCAATGCGCCTTACTGGGGTTTTGAAATACCCGATGCGCCGGGCAAATACTTTTATGTCTGGCTGGATGCACCCATCGGCTATCTGGCCAGTTTCAAGAACTGGTGCGATAGGCACGACCACAATTTCGAGGACTACTGGAAAGAGGAGAGCGAGACCGAACTATACCATTTCATCGGCAAGGACATCGCCCGCTTTCACACCCTGTTTTTCCCGGCGATGTTGCACGGCGCCAATTTTCGCAAACCCACTGCGGTTTACTGCCATGGCTTCCTCACGGTTGATGGGCAGAAAATGTCGAAGTCACGTGGCACCTTTATTATGGCGCGCATTTATTTACAACATTTAAATCCTGAATACCTGCGTTACTATTTTGCCGCCAAGCTCGGTTCCGGCGTTGACGATATCGACCTAAACCTGGAAGATTTTCGCCTACGGGTCAATTCCGACCTGGTCGGCAAAGTTGTTAATATTGCGAGTCGCTGCGCTGGTTTCATCAACAAACGTTTTGATGGCAAACTGGCCGCTAATATTAGCAACGACAGTTTGAGTCGACAAACTATCGAAGCATCAAGCACAATTGCCGAGGCCTACGAAAACCGTGAATTCGGTAAGGCCATGCGCGAGATTATGGCGCTGGCCGACAAGACCAATCAATTCATCGACGAAAAACAACCCTGGGTGGGAATAAAAGACGAAACCCGTCATTGCGAAGTTCACGATGTTTGTACCATCGGCATTAATTGTTTCCGTCAACTGGTCATTCTGTTAAAACCGGTATTACCGAAACTCGCCGCTGAAGCCGAGGCCTTTCTCAACGTTAAATCACTGTGCTGGAACGACCTTGACAATAGCCTGCTGAACCACCCCGTGAACCGTTTCAAACCCTTGATGACCCGCATCGACAAGGTTTATATCGAGCGCATGATTGAAGCCAGCAAAGAAGCCCAGGACGAGGAAAAGAAAATTACCGCTCAGAACAAAGACAGCTCTGTCGAACCCATCGACAGTGAAATCAGTTACGACGATTTCGCCAAACTCGACTTCCGTATCGCACGAATTGTCGAGGCTAAACGCGTCGAAAAATCGGACAAGCTATTACAGCTCACGCTCGATGTCGGCAACGAAACGCGTAATGTTTTCGCTGGCATCAGCGAGGCCTACGACCCTGCTACATTGCAAGGCAAACTCACAGTAATGGTTGCGAATCTCGCGCCGCGTAAGATGCGTTTTGGTATTTCCGAAGGCATGGTGCTTGCGGCGGGTTCAGGTGATAACGAGTTGTATGTATTGCACCCCGACGAAGGTGCAAAACCCGGTATGCGGGTTCGTTAACCGCCAGAGTAGTTCAACATTCACACGCTTAACCGATTGACAAGACCCTGGTTAGCCCGGGTGCTATTCGTGGCTGCGCTGATTTCGTTTTTGCATCAATCTGCTTTTGCGTTCGATTCGAAAACTATTTACCAGCTCAATGAAAACCGCGTCTTCCAGATTCGGGTGTTAAACCACGAGACTGGTAAAAAATCCAGTATCGGTTCCGGTTTCATTGTCGGCAACGGTTATCAGGTCATCACCAACTATCATGTTGTCGGCCAGATTATTCAGGAACCGACGCGTTTTTATATTTCCTACCTGGACAAAAACGGTCGCGAAGGTGAATTAAAGATAAAGACGCTCGACATTGCCCACGACCTGGCCCTGCTAGTGTCCGACACACGCCTGGGAGAAGCAACTCAGAACAGTCGACTACCGCCACGTGGTTCACCCGTGTTCGCTATGGGAAACCCGCTGGACCTGGGTTTAAGCATTGCCGTCGGCACCAATGGGGGCATTCTCAACCAGACCGACGATAGTCGAATTTTATTTTCGGGTAGTCTGAATCCAGGCATGAGCGGTGGCCCGACCTTCAACGAGGCCGGAGAGGTAATCGGCATAAACGTCGCCACCGCACGTAACGACATCAGCTTCATCGTACCGTCGCGGTTTATAAAGAAAATAATCGAGGTCCAGGATCAACCGGTACTGGAAACCGAAATTCAACTTAAAGCAGAAGTAACACGGCAATTAATCGATTATGAAAACGGCTATATTCAAAAAATACTCGAACAAAACTGGCCTAAGCTACAACTGCGCAAACTGAAGTTACCGGGTGCAATTTCGGCAACCGTTCGCTGCTGGGACAATAGCGCCAAACTCAACATCAACGCATTATACAGACGCTTTCAAATTCACTGCGCCAATCAGAACAATGTCTATCTCGATGACACCAGCCAATTTGTCGGTGATCTGAGTTACGATTATTACTGGCTCGAATCCGAGCAACTCGGTAGCATTCGTTTTCACAACCTTTACGAAAAACTCAACAAAGACCAGATTGACAATCGACTCGACGAAGAAGTGGTCAGTAATTTTAATTGCGACAACTGGTTTATCGACATCTCGGGTCAGGAGTTCAAGGCCAACATGTGCCGCCGTGAATATGTTGAATACCCGGGCTTAAGCGATGTGCTTTTTACCGCAGCGCTGACCGGGCAGGCCCGCGAAGGATTTTTCATTACCTTCATCATGACCGGGGTCGAGTATCATGCCACCCTGCCACTAGTGAAGAAATTTCTGGAGCATATTGAATGGATGCCCTGATGCTTGAAATAAATACACGTGGACTGCACCGTTACCACAAACTCGAGCAGACAATCACCAACATTGGCAGGGCAATCGATAACGATATAATTTTATCCGATCCCACGGTTGCCCCTTATCACTTGCGCATAACCCGCGGCAACGATAGTCAGATTTCGCTGAAAAATCTGGCAGATGTGAATCCGGCTAGGATTAACAATATCGAGCATGACCAGTTTGACACAACCCGATGCCCGATCAAACTCCAGTTAGGAAGGGTTGTAGCGACCATTCTGTCAAGCAACCATAACGTCGCAGCTACTCGCAAACTGGCCGGACATGGTCGTAGTTTACTGTTGTTTAAACACAGCGGCTGGGCAATCTTGCTGCCCATCGTTTGTTTGCTGGTTGGCGGCTTACAATTTTATCTGAATAGTTTCAGCAACTTGAAATGGGATGTTTTAGCGGGATATGTGGTTCGTGAAACCGCGGTTAATCTGGCCTTGCTGATTCTCGTATTATCTGTTGTCGAACGTTTACTGGTCAATCGATGGGAAGTCAGGCTGGTCACCATCTGCGTTAGTTTCACCTATTTATTGTTCCAGCTATGCGCAGTGCTTGTCGATGAAACCAGGTACATGCTGTCGTCGCAATGGCCTTCTACTTTGTTCAACATAGGCTGGTACCTGTGCTTTATTCCAGCAATAATCGCTATTTACCTGATTAATATTTCGCATTTCAAGGCCAGGCAAGGCATCCTGTTAGCAATTCTAATCAGCAGTCCATTCTCAATTCCGAAACTTCTGAATGATCCTATATCGCAAAATCTGACTAATGCCTTTAGTTCATCGGCGGACTATCACAAATCCCTGAGTCCACTGAACTGGCACCTGTCCGAAACGATATCAATCGAGAAATTTGTCCTGGAGGCAGAAAAACTGGAAGCAGGTCAATTCGTCGACTAGTATTACTGGTATTCAAATTAAATTCATGGAAGACCAGGTGAGTAAGCCTACGACACCGGCATTGATATTATTTGTACTTTGTATTGCCTGCGTATCATTACCGGGCAATGCTGACATTTATAAATACAAGGACAAAAACGGGCGCTGGCAATTCACCGATAAACCGGTAAATGCCGACGGTACACCGATTACTTCCAGCAACTCCCCAGAAAAGCCAGGTACGGCCAAAAGCAGTAAGAAACCATCCAAAGCTGACCTAAAGAAAGTTCTTTTTCGCCGTTTTAAACCGACTACAAAAGTCGACGAGGCGACACTTTCTGTGGTAACGGTGCAAACCAAAGTTGGCTCCGGATCGGGTTTTTTTGTAACCGGCAATGGATACCTGGTTACTAACCGGCACGTGGTGCGCCCGTCAACTTCTACGGGGTGGAAAGATAAAGAAGTGGCCCTGAAGAACTCCCGGGATCAACTGCAAAATTATGAATACCGGCTCAGGGAAGACGAACAG
>CAZYYM010000150.1:0-6649 GCA_964651385.1 uncultured Gammaproteobacteria bacterium
GGTGACCACGGTATTTTTGATTTCACCAGGCACATCAATCTATTACGCATCTTTTTCACGCTCAACTGATTTTTCCAGGATTATGAATCGATGTTACTTTAGCCGGGCAGGGTATATTAATTTTAGGGATTCTATAAATGCATTTTTGACACAATGGCTACAGACTTTAGCGACCTAAACATTCATACCGAGCACGGATGCTTGTTCAGCCAATTACTATTTCCGTTGTTTAACCACAGAACCAACTGATATGACGGATGGATCGAAGAACAATACTGCGTCGCGCCAGAGGTGATAGAAGCAATACCGTCCCTGGTTGGTCCAGCACTTCCAATCGGGATAAGGATCCATTCGGCAGACAAACTGGAATGCAGAATAGCCGAGGACAATGCGCTCAAGGTGGTGCGTATTCTTGATCAAAGCTCAATCTGGTTAATATTAACCTGGCGCCTCTCGACCTTAACTAATCATAGCATCAGTCTTTATACGAAGGCTCTTGTTGATTAAGCATACGAATCAAGGCTCCCCAGGACCGCGTCACCGAATCGGCGGGTCCATCAGCTGGTGGGAAATTGATAACACCCATCTGTTCGACGATATGCTGTTCGGGGAAAACCATTTCTACACCGGAAGCCATGACGTCGACCTGTACCTTGCAGGCATTCTCCAGTTCATAGAGGTAATAGAAAGCTTCGCCTACTGTGCGCCCTATGGAGAGCAAACCATGGTTATTCATCACCATTAGCCATTTGTCAGCCATATCGCAACCCAGTGCGTCGCATTCGTCGGGGTTGCCATCGGCGATATCGTATTTGTGATAGCAAAGCATATTCATCACTTCACTGGCTTGCTGAGTCAGCGGTAATAAGCCTTCTTTCATGCAGGAGACTGCCATTCCGGCTCGCGTGTGGCTGTGCAGTGCGACGTTGACATCGGGTCGCGCCTTGAGTATCGCTGAATGAATTGCATGACCGGCATCGTTATAGGGGAAGTCGCCGGCGATGACATTGCCATCGAGATCCACCTTGATTAAATTTGTTGCGCTCACTTCGTGAAAGAGCAGACCGTAGGGATTAATCAAATATTGATCGTCATGTCCGGGTACGCGTGCGCTTAAATGCGTGAAAATTAAATCGGTCCAGCCGAATTTTACAAAAAGGCGGTAACAGGCGGCGAGGTCACAACGAACCTGCCATTCAGCATCTGAAATGCCGGACATTGATTTTGCTGCGACGATTGCCATGAGTTTCTCCTGTTGTGAGCATTAAACGATATCTACTTTCTTTTCAGCTTTCATTCTCCGGCAATTTCGTCTGCGGGCCTTTTGCGACATGAGTGAATCTTTACTGCCGTCGTGCCAGGATCCAAAGATCTTGTCTATAGGCGAAATTGTATTGCCATAATTCAGATCGAAGTACTGGTGATGTAGCTGATGATACCAGTCACCGGTACTTATTTTCGACCCCTTCAACGAGAGGAAATCAAAACCGGAATGCGATTGCGCTGGTCCTGCAATAAACCAGAGGCTGATTAGTACGATGATGAACGGGTGTACCGGGATAAACCAGACGATGACCAACACGCTGAAATACAGTAAATGCTCGATAGGGTGCATCGAGATACCGGACCAGGGGCCTGTGTTGAGATTACGATGGTGTAGTTCGTGCGAGATTTTATACAAGGGTGGCCAGTGCGAGGCGCGATGAATGCAATAAAAATGCGCGGTGCCGACAAAGAAAACGCCATAGGTACAAATGACTAGATAGAGCGGATGGCCGACAAAGGACGGTGCTGCGATGTAGCCGTTGGCATATATCCAGAAAGTGATTGCTTCATAGACTGTGCAGATAGTGACACCCGAGACGATGCTCCAGAACATATTGTCCCAGACCTGATCACCCCAGAGAAATTTTTTATTATCGGTATCCAGCCAGCGTTTATGGAACTTGAATTGCCGATATTGACTGCGACGCATATATAGCCACCAGTGCAAACCGCCAGCAATGAGTGTGAGCACCGTGGCATTGCCTAGCCAGAGCATGACGAACCAGCTGAATTCAAAATTGACCATCGTCGCCATCGAAGGTACCAGATATATCCAGATCAGTAGAGCAAGGCCGATGTATATCAGGTTCCAGGAAAAAGGGATTTCGATCAGCAAATATTTTAATGCTGCCAGTGGTTTTGGGGGCCAGGCGTATATTGCAGGTGGATCAATGGTGCCGACAGGCTGGTAATCGCTGCCGGCATTAAATGGCGTGGAAGACATGCACATTCTCATCATCAAAATACTGGGCGTAATTCTGACGATAAACCGATAATAATCTAATAAAATTTATTTGTAATAGTGAAAGAAATTATTTATGCGGATTATCGATAACACCCGACACTTACCGATAATCCGGCGATCGCCTTGCGGGGCTCAACGGAGATTGCCGGTAAATAAACATCCTTAGTCGGGATTATGAACCATTCTCCTCCACGCCAATGATAAACAACCCAGAGTAATCCTGTTTAGCGCAGCCCTGGACTACTGGCATAATTCCGCCCGGATCTACCGGGAAACTGCTGGGACCTACCAAATCAGGTGAACAGGTATTGCTACTGCCAACAGAAGTATATTTAGCCGAACGACAGGGCAGGTGGGTGACATCGTAGTAGCGAGGAAGTAGGCCTTAACCGGCGAATTAGTACTGCGTAACGTCTTTTCATTTCAGCTGCGCCAGATAGCTTTATTCAACTAACTCAATTGAGTAACTGAGCAGGTATTCAGAATTATTTGCCTGCGGTTCACCCAGGCTGATAGTACCATCACCTAGTAAAGGTACACTCTCCTGATGAAAAAATAATTCGATTTGATTGTGGTTAATATAGCTGCCATTGGCACTGTGATCGCTCAATATAAATTTGCCACGATTACATTCTATCTTACAATGTTCTCGTGAAGCCTGTGTTGACTGAACGATTACATCACATTCACTGCCGCGGCCTATTTTAATGCTGGTAATTGTCTCGGCAGACATTTTTAAAATATTTTCATGAAACTGAATGGTTAATATATTACCGGCAAAATTCGAGGAATTGTTGCCGACGATGCGGGTCAGTTCATCGGATTGTTCCCAAGCCACATCGAATACATCAATTGGTTGCTCCTTTCCTTTTACAGTCGTGCGCGTGATCTGGCTACAACGTTCCTGACTCGATTTAGAAAGCTGTTCAACCGTATATCGGGTAATCATGGTTTTACCTGCACGGGCAAGTGCTGCAATCCGAGCGGCTATGTTAACGGCATCTCCGAAGATATCGCCTTCTGATTCAATAATTGGACCATGATGGGCTCCGATCCGAATAGCCAGTTTATAATCCGTTGACGGGGTTGTTTTACCTGCCAGAAACTCATGCATTCCCCTGGCGGCAGCGATAGCGTTATCGGCACAAGTAAAACGACACATTACCTCGTCACCAATCGTTTTTACCACTCCTCCCTGTGCTTTCTGGATGATGGTTGAAAGTTGTCTAAGGGTTTTAGAAATGAGTTCTTCGGCTCTTTCGTCGCCCATTAGCTCATAAAGACGTGTGCTACCCGCGATATCTGCAAACATAACGGTTATTTCTTTATTGCCGGGCTCCACGTTACAATCCAGTTAAAATATATTGCCGCCAGTATAACAAAGGTTTAGAGATATGATGTAATATCCTCTTATTCTCTGCAGGAGGAAAAAAACCAATAATAGCCACAGAGAAGTTACAGGAGGATTAAGTAATGGGTATACGGTTTAAATTTAATCTGGCGATGTTTCTGGTCTTCGCTATAGGGTTCGGCGCAGCAATTTTTCTGGTCGAAGGTATTCTCATCGAAAATGCCAAAGACGAGGTTGCCCTGAAAGCCAGAATTATGATGGAAGCCGCCAGGAGTATGCGCTCTTATACGGTAGAAGAGCTACGCCCGCTATTAAGGCAAATTAAAACGGGCGAATTTATTTCTCAAACCGTCCCCGCCTATGCTGCAACCGAGAATATGAAGCGCCTGCGCAAAACCTACCCCGAATATTCGTATAAGGAGGCGGCATTAAACCCGACAAATCCTGAACACAGTGCGTCTGACTGGGAAGAAGACATTATCCAGCATTTTCGAAACCATGCAGATGTCAAGGAATTCACCGGCGTACGATCAACCCCTACGGGCCAATATCTGTTCTTAAGTCTACCGTTTAAGATAACCAAGCAGGGTTGTCTGGCCTGCCACGGCAAACCGGAAGCGGCGCCGACATCGATGATTAAAAAATATGGATCGCATAACGGTTTTGGATGGAAACTGAATGATATAATTGGTGCGCAGATTGTAAATGTGCCTATGGCAATACCTTTAGCGCGTGCGCATAAAACGTTCAATGCATTTATGATAATTCTTGGCGCAGTATTTGCTTCTATCTGGGCCGTGCTAAATATATTTTTGCATTTCATTATTATCAAGCGAATTAATAAAATTGCCGATAAGTCAAATGAAATAAGCAAGGGGGATATGACAGTCCCGGAATTTGAGCAATCCGGAAAGGATGAGCTGGCGTCACTTGGACATTCCTTTAATTTGATGTATCGCAGTTTGTCTAGTGCAGTAAAGTTACTGGATAATTCGCAAGTGTAGCAGTATGAACGAATTACCCCAAAAAATCGGCAAATACGGAATAAAATCGTTGCTGGGTGAAGGCGCGATGGGGGTGGTATACGAGGGGTTTGATCCAGAACTTGAACGCCATGTCGCAATAAAAATTCTACATCCGCACCTGATCAATGAGAAGAATGGCGAAGAGTTCCTGGAGCGATTTAAAAGAGAGGCCAAATCTGCTGCAAGATGCACACATCCTAATGTAGTCACGGTTCTGGAATATGGTCAGGACGAGGAAATGCCATACATCGTCATGGAGTATGTAGATGGTTTGTCGCTCGATTACATCATTAAAAAAGGACGGGCTATCACCCTGCAAACCACGTTATCCGTTATTTCGCAATTACTAAAGGCGCTGCATTCAGCGCATAATTTAAATATTGTTCATCGCGACATCAAAACTGCTAATGTGATGATTTTAAAAAATAACGGGCATGTGAAGCTGGCCGATTTCGGTATCGCGAGAATTGCAGAAAGTCCTGAACTTACCATGACAGGTGCTGTTGTCGGTACACCCAAGTATATGGCTCCGGAACAAATGTTTGGTTTGAAAGTGGATTCGCGAGCCGATTTGTTTTCTGTCGCAATGGTCTTTCTCGAATTATTGGCTCTATTGCCAAAGAATGCGGCGATTCCGAGTTCGAGCTTGCCAGAATTAGTTCAGCTGCCACCCAATAATCGGATCGATTACTCGATACTTTATCCATCTGCATTGATACCCGTTCTGTTTAAAGGTCTTGCCATCGAAGCAGATAATCGATTTCAAAGTGCTAAAGAGTTCGTGGAGGCAATAAAAACGGTCGTACCCGAATTAAAGTCAGCGTCATCAAATGTCACAGACAATGCGATGAAAGGAGTTCAAAAATCAACGCAAAAACATCCAGCCAGTCGGGATGAGCTGGATTCAATGACAAAGTTACTGGTTGATTATGTAGGGCCGATTGCGAAAAATATTATGGTAGCGCATAAAGCAGAAATTTCGTCTATCAGTAATTTAGCTACCGTGGTTTCACGAGAGATTCCTCAATCCGAAGAACGTGAGGCGTTTCTTAAACGCTGGGAAAAAATCAGTGGCACCAGGATAGATGCAACCCGTGTTAAAAGGCCCGCGAATACTAGTGGACAAAGCGCGAGACAACGTTTTGATGATCAGATACTGGGTCAAATACGCGAGGATTATACCGAATATATCGGACCACTTGCGACCAGATTGGTGCGATATTATTCTAAAAACAGCAATAGCCTGGAACAACTGGTGAATTCTTTAGCTGAAGAAATACCGGATATAAAAGAGAGCCGGAAATTCCGGAATTCATGGCTTTAAAAATTTTCAAGCAACCTGTCTCTGGAGAACCATGCTGCTTATCCAGTACAATAATCCACACAATATGAACCCACCCACCAGCGAAGCCAGCATGATCATAACCCGAAGTAAATTGAGTAACTCGAATATTGCTTCCGGTGATTTATAGATCTCGACAACGCCGATGATGTATTCCTGTTTTTCATTCCACACCGGGATATAACATTCGACGAATTGATCCGCGGCTTCAGGCAGGAATTCGTGTTCCTCTTTATCATGCGTTCCTACTCCGCCCCGGTTAAATTTTAGCGTGCCTGTGTAGGCTAATTTGAGTTCCTCATTATTTTTAAATGACTTGCCAATTATTTTGTTGTTGTGGTCCGACCAGATAACTTTATAGTTGGCATCATATACGTTGATATGGGAAATATCGCGGATGCTGGAAATATGCTGGAAAAATTTTTCTATATGCCGCGTGCTCTTGGGATCATTGCTACCCTTGAAGTAGGCTTCCGAGCGACGGATGATCGAAACTCCCTGGATTTTTTCAGAACTGAAGGTTATTTCCCGTTGTAGGAGCTCAAACTCTATAGAGGAATAGAACCTTGATCCTGCTATTATAATGGCGCTGAACAGTAATACAAAAACGCCTGCAGCGAGTATTCTGCGCATGGCTTTGC
>CAZYYM010000151.1:0-6607 GCA_964651385.1 uncultured Gammaproteobacteria bacterium
TCGACAGTTTCAATCAGATCGCGTACATCAGTTCCCAGCATATTTAATTTATCAACTTCCCCGCCGCCCGGCACATATCCTCGACTGGTTAAGCGCAAATCACCGTGGCGGGTATACTCGATCGCATCGACCCGCAACAATTCCTCGACCAGTACTTTTGCGGACATATCACCACTGTATTTTTTGACCAGTTCGCTAAAGCTTCGTTCATCCCCATCAAATGGCAATGCATCGGGGTCGCCCTTCTTATCTCTAAAATCTTTATCCCGCAGCCAGCCGGAAATCACCCGGACGGACCGATTAAACGAATCATCGATACCACTTTCTTCGAGATCCGGCAATTCCATCAGTCGCTTGGTAATCTTTTTGTTAATACCGGTTAACACCGAGATATGCGCTATCGTTTGCTTCTTACCTTCCTTGCGCAGCAGACTACCCGCTTCTTCGACAAAGGTTCTGTTGACCAGTTCATTAAAGGAGTTATAGGTAAAGCCATACCTGATTGCCATTCGTACCAGGGGTCGAATAAGTTTAATTAGCGACTGAACAAATAGCTGCGAGGGTGTTTGCATTCTTATCGTTACTTTTCCACATTAAAAACCGAGATGATATAAATTAGCATTTTTTATGACTAAAAGCTGTCTTCAAGTTCCATTTCCTTGGGTGCATCCGTTGTACGACTAAATGAATTCCATCTCACCTTGACGTTCGAGAGACCGTTGGTTAACGAAGCGAAGAAATCATCTGCAAAGGCATTGCCGCTGTTAAAACTGGTACTCGTCCCGGCAGTTATGGTGTGCCCCAGTATTTTCAGGCTCTTTGCAACCGGGTCTATTTCGGTCGCAATGCCGCGTAGCTCAACCCTGCCATTGCTTCTTGCATCATCCCGTCAACGACCACCATTTGCCCCATAACAGAAAATGCCGAGGTTTTCATTGCGGCCAGATCCGTTATCGGCGCATCCGACGGCGCCTTGACATCTTCTTCATAGCTAACCTGACTGGCTACCAAAGAATCGCTGGAAACCCTGGCGACCATATCTACCTTCAAGTCGGTCACATTGCCTAGTACCCTGTCGTCGGAGGTTATAGCGGCAGAACTGGTATCGTAGCGGGTGTCATTGACATGAACACTGCCAAACCCGGTAATGGTACCGATACTCAGCTCTTTACCCGCCAGCGGGTTTGATCCGTTACCGCCTGAACCGCTGCCACTACCGCCACAGGCTGTTATTAAACCCGCAATCGCCAGGTACAAAACTGCTTTAAGATTGTCTTTAAACATGCTTTTCTCCAGAATCTGGCGTAACTCAGGCCAGAATCAAAAAAGAAGGAATATTTTCCTTTTTAGAATAATCAGGAATATATTCCTCTTTTGAATGCAAGTCAACCTTATATCAAGCGAATTTGCTTTCAAACAGACCCGCCGGATTATTAATGCGTCGACCCTATCGGTTCGTGATAACTCAGTTTTCAGGTATAAAGTTAAACTGATCATCTGCCACCAGTAATACACTAAACCCGAGTTCCGCTTCGTGAGCGGAAAAATCCCTGCTTTTGTCTTAGATCAAATCGAAGTCCTGCTCAAAATTCAAATGACTCTCGACGTAACCATCGAAGTTAGCCAACCCTGAATTATTGCCAATATTAACGTTCCCAGGCCTACGCTCACCCACAAAACTCTGAGCCTGTAATAACAAAAAAAGTACCAGCGATATTGAAATTTGCAGCACTCGGCAATCAGACACTCGAATCGCGTCGGATTTTTTAAAAGTCAGCTAACTTAAATGTCCCGCATTTTTTCGATTCAATATACCGGCTTGTCTTTTTATTCAATTCATTATTATCCGAAAAATTCTACACAAATGATTAATTAACTTCCTGCCGCCAGGGTGGTGTCAAACATGCTCTTAAACGTTGGCACGTATTGGTCAAGCGTTTCCTGCGTTAAGCCGACGGTCAAGACCCTGAGTATTTTCAGAAAACGAATAAGTTATAAGTGATGACGAGATTTAAAAAAAGGAGTAATTTCCTTTTCGAATTGGCAGGTCGTATGCAATATAGCTGCAAATATCGGCTCGGTGATATAACAGGACATAAGGAATAATAACGATGAATCACATAATAAATCTATTAACAAACAGTGACTTACCAATTATTTTCGTGCTCGACGTCGTTACCGTGTCGATCCTGGCTTACGGCATTTATTTCAAACGATACTTTGATCGCGACGCGGTAACAGCGGCGGTACTGTTTAACATTTTTGTATTCGGCGTAGTAACCGCTTTCCAGAATCTTGACGAAGGCATGGGGATCGGCTTTGGATTCGGGCTATTTGCCGTTCTTTCGTTAATTACACTGCGTAGCGAGGTCCTGACTAAAACGGACATTACCTACTTTTTCGGGGCGCTGTCAATAGCGCTGATCAATGCGCTTTCGCTGCCTTCTGTCGAGTTGGTAGTCATGCTAAATGCCGTAGCGGTGCTCGCAGCATGGATTGTCGATCCATCCAAAACTACTCAGCGAGATGCAAAATACAATCGCCTGCCAGATCCCTTTAGCGCACGGAGGTTATCGATTATACAGTTTCGTTTCGCTGGTTTCCGGCCGAAGTCATAAATTTCTCTCAATTTAACAATACCTCGATAGGTTTAATCCTGTTCAGGCTCAGGCGGGCTGATTCTTTTTTTCGAATAATCGACGACGGCGCTGTTTTATCAAAAGATTACCCGCTTCGGTACCATCGTGAAAACTGTTAAATAGTTTATCCCAGGGCGTCTCATAAGATCCGTAGTTACAGTCGAAATAACGATGATGTAACTGGTGCATAAAATCACCCAATTGCAGACTGAAAAATCGGGTCAACTTGACAGTATGATAACCGCAATGTGAGGTCGGGCCCGCTACGGTGTGCAACATCGCATTGAATATAACGTGGATGGGGTGGCTGGCCACCAGAAAAAAAATAGCCACATCCGAATACAGAAACAGGTGTTCTACCGGATGCATAGCATGACCCGACCAGGGTCCGGTATTAATATTTTTATGATGCCAGGCATGGAACCATCGATAAAACGGTTCGACGTGTCCCAGGCGATGATACCAGTAAAAATGGAAACCACTCCAGATCGGAATAATCAGCGTCAAACCACTAAACCAGACCGGGTTATCAGCGAATGTAATCAATGTCGCATGTCCATTCGCATAAGCCCATAATAACAGGCATTCCCACAGTGTGCCGATCGGAACCGAGCCAACCAGCGTCCAGAAAATGTTGTCCCAGACCTGATTACCGAAATGGAATTGCTTCGAATTTTTTGCCAGTGGACGTGCATCGTAATGTTCTTCGTCGCCCTGCTTACGAAAAGTGTATAGCAACAGATGCAGGCCGCCAGCGACCACCAGCACAATCACCAGATTACGCAAGGCTATTTCAAGCATCCAGTCGAGCTGGAATGTCTTTACTCGTTCCAGCGATGGCGTGAACCAGGTCCAGGCGGCTATTGCCAGCATTAGCAGTAAGAATCGCTGATTTAACGGTCGCCAGATATTGAACAGGTATTTGAAACTTTCACTCAGACTGAACGGTAGCTCGAAATACGGTGCCGGGGTTAGCGGCGTTTCTGGAATATAGTGCCAGACCTTTCGGGCAGGTCGTTTTTGATTCATCGATACTGGCATGGTAATAATACACGATTGATTATTTCGAGCAGATTGAAGCAGTGTTATTGTTTATTATCAAACTGTGTTTCGCTATGCTTTAAATAAGTAAAACTTAACCTGGAATTTGACCGAATCAATCATGCGACGCAATATTCCCTCGTTAAACTGGCTCCGAGTGTTCGAAGCTGCCGCCCGCATGGAGAGTTTTTCACGAGCCGGTGAATTACTGAACATGAGCACCTCGGCGGTAAGCCAGCAGGTAAAATCGCTGGAAAGCCATTTCGACACCGAATTATTTAAACGCGGCCCCAGACAGGTCGAACTAACCGATGCCGGGCATGCCTTCCTGCCCGCGGTACGCCAGTCGCTAAGCATGGTTGAAGAAACGGCGACTTCATTATTCGGCCAGGATAAAAAAAATACCTTAACAATACAGGCCGATCTGATATTTACCACGATGTGGCTAGCCAGAAATCTGCCGGATTTTGCGGCTTTACATCCAGAGATACAGCTTCATATCAGTGGCTCTTACTATGATCTCGACTACCAACGCGCCGGAGCCGAGTTAAAAATTATTTTCGGGCCAGTACACCGTAGCTGGGCACAATGTGATCGCCTGTTTGATGAAACCGTTTACCCTGTCGCCTCGCCGTCTATCGCAGAATCGATTCGACATCCCGAAGACTTTCTCAGGCATCGTTTAATCCAGATTTCTACTCACCAAATTAACTGGAATCAGGTTTTGCAATCGCTGGGTATTCATACTATTCCTGGCAGGCAACTCTGTTTCACCGATTCAACCCAGATTGCCCTTGCTATGGCCGAATCGGGTTATGGCATCGCGTTAGCCCGCTCACCGACTTCGAATCAACTCGTCGACAAACTCGGCCTCAAGCCCTGCGCTTTGGGTTCCGGACTAAGCAGTACTGAGGCATACTATCTGGTCTATCAAAATACCGAGAGCCTGTCGTTGGCCGCCAGGCTTTTTCGTGACTGGCTGCTTGAACAGGCTACCAGTCCGGCAACAATTACTGACAGCACTAACCAATGAAATCTTCGCAGATCGTTATTTTATCTACCCTGGTAGCAGGCTTCGTGATCGGTGTACTGGTTACAGTCAATATTGACAATAGAAATTCGACAGCCAATCCGGCTGACGAGCCAATCCTCACCCATAACCAAGTCAATGACAATCGGCAAGAGACCGCCGTTCGTCAATCCTCGGAGGATTTCAGCAAATTACAGCAACTGCTCGACAAAGAAACTAATGCCCGTCGGTTGCTTGAAGATAAATTAGAAAGGCTTAGCCGGGAAGTTGCCGTTTTAAGTGAAAAATTTCAATTAGCCAGAGACGGTAGCGGCCAGATAACCGAAATTGGAGAACAGGCGAACGATTTAAAATTAACAAATACCTGGTTTAATGAGCAGGCCCTGATCGATAGCGGCATGAGTAGTAGTCAGGCCGACGAGCTAAAATCTTTTTTTGAGCAACAGGAAATGGATCGTATGGTTTTACGTGACCAGTCTATTCGCGAAAAATGGGATCGCCAAAAGTACCTCGATGAAATTCAAAAGTTAGCCGAACAGGAGGATACCCGTTTAAATCAGCTGGATAAAACTGCCCTGGAAGCTTATCTCTATGCATCGGGGCAGCCCAATCGGGTTAAAGTGACGAGTGTATTGGCAAGCTCACAGGCCGGAACTGCGGGTATCCAGCCGGGAGACTATATTATTCGTTATAATAATGAACGCATATTCAGTGGATTTGAATTACGCGCGGCGACATCCTCTGGAGAAATCAATGAATCCATCCCGGTAGAAGTAGAACGCAATGGCGAAATACTCGAATTCTACCTGACCCGCGGTCCACTGGGAATTCGCATGAACTCGGTCAGCGTCGCGCCAGGCCGCTAAAACCCGATTCCGACGCCGATATGAAAACTGGAGCGAACAGACTGATCGCGCGGCGACCACAGCTGCATTTTTTCAGCCGTTATAACCGCGTAGGTATAGCGGCTATCACCGACATTTCCCTGTTGATTTTCGCTGATTCTTCCAAGCACGGTAAGCAGTTCTCCCGGTGCATAAAGGGTCGGCTCAAGAAAGCCCGTATGCCGTACAATGAAACGTCCCGTCGGCTTCTCCTTTAGCAGGGGTCGTTGTGATCTATTGAGCGGATAGGACAGAATTTCGATTTGCGTCGAATGCTTCAAATTTTGAGTATCCAATATAGTTCCACCCCACAGAACGGACTCGCCCAGACTCCCGGCAGCTTTCGCAATGACAGTTTCGGGGGTCAGCGCGCGGTTAATCTGCGAGCTATCAAAAACCGGCGTACTGGCGCAACCAAACAGACTGATTGTCAGAATTAACGAAATAATAATATAACGCATAATCCGACAGTCTATTGGTGTTCGCGCCGAAAGTGGCGGTGATGAAAATGCGGCCAGTGATAAAACGGATAGTAGTATGGTCTGTAAAAAGGCTCATAGTACGGCGAATTGTAATCGCTTACTTCGGGTTTTGGCGGCCATAAATAGAATTCATCAACATCAATTACAGGATAAACATAATCAAATTCACCTACTTTTAAGGCCTCGGTTCTGGTCAGTCTGCCGATAACGGTAATTTCGCGTTCCCGGCTATAGACCAGCGGTTCGAGAAATTCATCGACTACTGCAATAAATCGCCCGGGGCTGTTGCGGGATAGCCGGGGGCGGCCACTGTCATTCAGGGGAAACCCGACGATGGTTATCTGACTGTAATTTTGCCGATTTTCAATGGATAGAATAATGCCGCCCCAACGTAGTTTATCTGACAGATATAACGCCGGCTTGGCGAGTACCTGCGACATTCCCGGCGATGCTTTGATCGGTTCACGAATGTTCGGCGGTATATTGCTACTACACGCCGACAGGACCGTCAATACGCTGAGCAATAGTAGC
>CAZYYM010000152.1:0-6580 GCA_964651385.1 uncultured Gammaproteobacteria bacterium
AAGTATGTGCCTACCGCTGCATCCAGTGTATCACGCATATCCGGGTCGTCGGTAAGTGGTGTGACCAGCGCCATCTTGCAGGCCTGCTCGGCACTAATCCCTTTCGACATGAGTTGGGCTGCATAGACCAGCAGGCGTGTCGACATCCCTTCGTCGAGGCCGTGTCCTTTCAGATTACGCGAGCGATGGGCAACCTGTACCAGCTTTGCTGCCAGATCAGTTTCGACACCGCCTTCGTGAGCAACAATTTCGACCTCGATCCCGGTATCCGGGTAATCGAAGTCCATACCGCCGAATCGCTGCTTGGTAGACTGTTTCAAATCCTTCATCATCGATTGATAGCCCGGATTGTAGGAAATGACGATTTGAAAATCCTCGTGTGCGTTGACCAGCTCGCCTTTTTTCTCCAGTGGCAGTTGTCGACGATGATCGGTCAACGGATGGATGACAACTGTGGTGTCCTGCCTCGCCTCGACAATTTCATCGAGATAACAGATCGCACCGATACGCGTGGCCACCGTGAGTGGACCATCCTGCCATTTGGTACCGTTGATATCGAGCAGAAAACGCCCCACCAGATCGGAAGCCGTCATATCTTCATTGCAGGCAATGGTTATCAATGGCTTTTTCAACTTCCAGGCCATATATTCGACAAATCGGGATTTACCACAACCAGTCGGACCTTTCAACATTACCGGCATGCGCACGTCGTATGCCGCCTGATACATTTCAACCTCGTTACCGACGGGCCGATAATAGGGTTCGTTTCGGATCAAATATTGTTTCGTGTCGGTTTCGCTCATGGTGCCAATCTACTATGACAAAAAGTACCTTATTTTGACAGAAAAATGTGCTTCCAGCCCGTAGAACAGGACAGAAGCCAATAATTACCTGCGAGGAGACTTAAACCTGGAAAAATCAGTTGAGCGCGAAAAAGAAGCGTAATAGATTGATGTGCCTGGTGAAATCAAAAATACCGTGGTCACCTGATTGGTGATGAGCGTGTTTTTGATTTTATCAGGTGCATTAAAATGTTGCGCAGACTTTCATGATTCAACTGAATTTTCCAGGTTAGACCGCTTTACCCCGGTAAACGACCATTTCCGCACCCTTGCTTTGTGCGTAATTATCAAAGCCGACCAGGCGCACATGGTTAGCCGGGTGGGCTTTGTGACAGGCTTCAACTTCGGACAAAATGTTGTCGACATCGGTTTCGCCAAACATTGGCAGCTTCCACATATACCAGAAAGCGCCTGACGCATTTTGTGGTTCGGTATGTTCGACCGCCGGATTCCATCCCTTGCTGACGATATACTCGACCTGACTGCGAGTCTGTTCAGGGCTCATTTCCGGTAGATAGGAAAAGGTTTCAAATTTGCGACTGGCGGTATCGGCCAGACTGGACGCGTAATCTTGCATATCACTCATTATTCTATCCTCTACTTGTGGGCAACATCGAGCTTGTCAACGGTATCGAATTCGAACTTGATTTCTTTCCAGGTTTCCATCGCCGCTTTCAGTTCAGGACTGGATTTAGCCGCATTGGTAAGAATATTCTTGCCTTCTTTTTCCAGTTCGCGACCTTCATTGCGCGCCTGAACGCAGGCTTCTACCGCGACACGATTGGCCGCTGCGCCCGCTGCATTACCCCAGGGGTGGCCCAGCGTGCCGCCACCGAACTGCAGTACCGAATCATCACCGAAGATACTTACCAGCGCTGGCATATGCCAGACGTGGATACCACCTGATGCAACCGCGAAAGCACCTGGCATGGCACCCCAGTCCTGGTCGAAGAAGATACCGCGACTACGATCTTCCTTGATAAAAGACTCGCGTAACAGATCGATCCAGCCCAACGTCGAGGCACGATCGCCTTCGAGCTTACCGACCACGGTACCGGTGTGCAGGTGATCACCACCTGATAAGCGCAATATCTTGGTGAGCACACGAAAATGAATACCGTGATGCGGATTACGATCGATGACCGCATGCATGGCACGATGAATGTGCAGCAACATACCATTGTCCTGACACCATTGCGCCAGACCGGTATTGGCACAGAATCCCCCGGTGATGTAATCATGCATAATAATTGGCGCACCAATTTCTTTGGCGTATTCGGCGCGTTTCATCATTTCGTCCGGCGTCGGCGCGGTGACATTCAGATAATGTCCTTTGCGCTCGCCGGTTTCGGCTTCGGCTTTCAGAATGGCTTCCATGACAAAATCGAATCGCTGACGCCAGCGCATAAACGGTTGCGAGTTTACGTTTTCATCGTCCTTGGTGAAGTCGAGTCCTCCGCGCAATCCTTCGTAACAGGCCCGGCCGTAATTCTTGGCCGATAAGCCGAGCTTGGGCTTAATTGTACAACCCAGTAATGGCCGGCCGTATTTGTTCATGATATCCCGTTCGACCTGTATACCCTGAGGCGGCCCGTTACAGGTAATGACATAGGCAATTGGGAACCGCACGTCTTCCAGGCGTAGAGCACGCAAAGCCTTAAAACCAAATACATTGCCGACTAATGAGGTAAATACATTAACCACCGAGCCTTCCTCAAACAAATCGATCGGGTAGGCAACAAAGGCATAGAAACAGGTATCGTCGCCAGGCACATCTTCAATGGCGTAGGCACGGCCCTTATAATAATCGAGATCGGTCAGTAAATCGGTCCAGACTGTGGTCCAGGTTCCAGTCGAAGATTCTGCGGCAACCGCGGCAGCAACCTCTTCACGTGGAATGCCCGGCTGCGGCGTAATCTTGAAACAGGCCAACAGATCGGTATCTTTCGGATGGTAATCCGGCTCCCAGTAGGTCTCCCGATAGTCTTTTACGCCGGCATGGTAGGTTTTAGCCATGAATAGTGCTCCGCTGAATTTTATGGAGAATATAATGGGTTTGATGTATAAATACTATTCATAGTTTTTGATGAAGCACATAAGGTTATGCTTATTATTATGAATATTACTATTCGCCAGATGAAAGTATTTCGAGCAGTTGTCCAACAGCGTAGTTTCACCCGCGCCTCGAAAACCCTGTTTCTGACCCAGCCTGCCGTCTCGATGCAGATCAAACAGCTCGAAAACGTGGTGGGTATGCCCCTTTTCGAAAAACAGGGTACACAAATGAGCTTAACCGACGCGGGAGAAGAAATTAGTTTTCTGAGTAATACCATACTGCAACAAATCGACCAAACCCGAGAAAATTTGCAACAGATCGCTGGTGGAAATCAGGGCAAATTAAGACTGGCCGTAGCAACCACCGTGGCCTCGGTCGCCACGCGTTTAATGGCCCGGTTTAACGAGCAGTATCCGGCACCTAGCCTGCATTTCACCGTTACTAATCGTGAGGGACTGATCGAATTGCTCGATAACAATAAATCCGATTTTGTCATCATGGGCAAACCGCCGGGAAATTCACAACTCACCTCGCAGGAGTTTATGGCCAATCCGCTGGTAGTCATAGCACCGCCTGAACACCCGCTTTGCAACCATCAAAAATCTGTCAGCCTCGATCAGCTGTTTAGATTCGATTTCATACTACGCGAACCCAGTTCGGGCACCCGACGGGCCTTCGAGCGGTTTCTAGCTGCACAGGGCCGGAGTCTGAAATCCAATATGGAAATGAACAGTAACGATGCCATCATTCAATCGGTCATCGAAGGCCTGGGTCTGGGTATTGTCTCGATTCATACCGTAGCCAATGAACTCGAACTGGGGAGTCTAAAAATAATTAGTGCCCGTGGATTCCCAATTCAGCGTTCCTGGTACCTGGTGCAACGCAAGGGAAAACGCCTTTCGCCACTCAGTGAACGCTTCAAATCCTATATTCTCGAACAGGCCCAGCTAATTTCTACCGGCCTGTAAGCCTCATACCTGTGTTGTTCGAGCATCAGTTTTTTAAATTTAACGACTCGATAAGGGAGATTTAATGACTCAATAGGGTGGTTTTTTTCTACTTTTGCATGCTCAAAATAGTGTATTTTGAGGTAGGAAATTACCCCCATTCCATCAACAAAAATTAGCCTTAAATTTATTTTTTACTTTTATTATCAATAAGTTAACTTATAACTGAGCTCCCAAAAATACGGGCAATGTATAGCCAGTACAGGGTAATTTGCGGATTCATCCTCCATTCGGGTGATGAAAAAACCTGCCTTTTAATTTATTCTATGCCAGTCAAAGCATAACGGGTATTTATGCGAAATTTTGAACCTCCGGTTTTATTCGAAACCGGCTTCTTGTTTTTCTGATTTACCCCTCTTTATAGATTGCTGTTGATAAATATTTAAAACCGTTCTGCGTGTCAAAATGCAGGCAGATGCCGGACATTAGCCATTTAAACGAAATCAGGCAAGGAATAGGTTCATGAATTCAAAAAAAAACAGTCCATTTACCGCACTCAGCGTGTTATCAACCGCGCCTACCGTTTTAGCACCACATATTACTTATAGCCTGATAATTCGGGCACGGGCCTCTGAAGAGACGCCTGGAAGTTTAGTCATAATAATCAGAACCAGCGGAGCAAGCCAATGATCAAACCCCATGTATTTAGATTATTTCCTCTATTAGTTTTTCTCTTTGGTTTCGCTGGCTGCGGCGGTGGCGGTGGCGGTGGCGATCCCGTCACGGAACCGACAACAGTAGACCCGGTAGTGCCACCGGCACAATCCCGCCCAGTGGGTGGCGGCGGCGTCAAAGGCCCGCTGGCCAACGCGATTGCGACGGCCTATCTCTTCGACGCGACCCAGCCGGGATTTAAAGGACCGGTGGCCGCAACCGGCGCCACCAATTCGGCAGCCGCAATCACCGGTCTGGAGTTACCTTTACCCGTTTCTCCACCCTATATTCTGGAAATATCCAGTGATGCCGGCACGACTGATATTACCACGGGCCTGGCACCGGTAATCAGCACCGTGCGAAGCGTGATCACGCAGGAGCAGCTTGATTCCGGCAGGCTAATCTATGCGACGCCACTAACCACCATGACACTTGAAATCGCAGTGGCAAACGCCTCCGATACGAACGCCACAGCAGGTATCCAGGCGGATGAATTTAAGGCAGCACTCGAGGCAGCAGCCATTCAGGTGGTATCGACTGTCGGATTCGGAATGTCGAGTGATATTGATATTTTCAGCCTGCCACCGCTGATTGACAGCACAACCGATACGGTTGCAGAGCAATCCGATGTTGCCGGTTATCGTAGCGCTATCGAGGCGCTAACGGCCATTGTGTCGCAGATGCAACCGCACTCTGCCGGTAATAACGTCGATGTGGTACTGCGTGAAATGTCTCTGGATCTGGCGGATGGAAAAATTGACAACAAGATCGGGGCAACACAAGCGCCCTCGACGATTTTTACCTCCACTACCCTAAAAATTCTAGAACAAGACCCGACAAATTTACCGATTCCAAACACATTGCCTGTCAAGACCGTCGCCGATGTACAGAGTATTTTGGCAGTCGAAACGGCTACCACGAATAATTCGGCGACAGCGACAACCGCTCTTACCGACGGCACCATCACCACAGAAAACGAACACGTCGAAGTAGACGCCGATAAAGATAACGATACCGTATTGAATATCAATGATGCATTTCCTGAAAATGGTAGCGAGACCAGAGACAATGATAATGACGGCGTCGGCGATAATGGTGATTCGGATGACGATAATGATGGCATCCTTGACGACGATGAAGGCAAAGCAGCTGTACCGACATCGACCGATTCAGACGGCGATGGTCATGACGACGGCAATGACAATTGCCCGGCAAAATTTAACCCCGAACAAACAAATAACGACCTCGATGCAGAGGGTGATGCCTGCGATTTGGACGATGACAACGATGGCGCACCGGATACTTCCGATCTGTTTCATCTGGATGGCAGCGAGCAATCCGATGCTGACAGTGACGGCATCGGTGATATATCCGACCCCGATGATGACAACGACGGTTTGCTGGATGTTGACGAAGATGCCGTAGCTCCCGCCGATAGCGACGGCACACCCAACAGTCAGGACATAGATTCGGACAATGATGGCATTTTGGACAGCGTCGACCCTTCTCCATACGATAATACGGTTTCGACCATCAATAATGCACCGGTGGCAAGTAGTGCGACTCTAGCCACTAATGAGGACACGGCACTGCCAGTCACACTGATCGCCAAAGACGACACAGATCGAGCCGATGTGCTGACTTATCGGGTCATCCAGGGGCCGAACAATGGTACTCTTTCAGGAACTGGTTTTGGCTTGACCTACTTACCGGGTACAAATATCGCTGGTAGTGACAGCTTCACCTTTACCGCAACCGATTCGGCTGGTGCGGTTTCCAATATTGCGACAATCAGCATAACTATTAATCCGATAAACGACGCGCCGACCGCTTCTGCTCCGGCCATCAACACCAACGAAGATACCGCCGGTACGTCACAAATCAGCGTGATTGATGTCGATATTTTGGATACCCATAGCTATGTGGTGAAAACCCAGGGCGCCAAGGGTACCGCCGCTGTCGATGTCAATGGTCTGCTCACCTATACGCCGAGCGCCAACCTGAACGGCGCCGATTCGGTC
>CAZYYM010000153.1:0-6537 GCA_964651385.1 uncultured Gammaproteobacteria bacterium
TCCCCTGACCTCGCAAAACAACATGCGCGTATTTCCAAAAAAAAGTAGTGGCTTATCGACGCGGCCGAACCCAGCCGCCATACCGCGTTTCAAAACAATGGTGGTTTCACCTTTCCATACCTCGAGCACGGGCATACCGGCGATTGGACTGTTTTCGTCGTCCAGCGCTGACGGATTAACAGTATCGTTGGCTCCAATTATGATCGACACATCGATATTCGGAAAATCATCATTGACTTCATCCATTTCGAAAACGATGTCATAGGGTACTTTTGCCTCAGCAAGCAATACATTCATGTGACCCGGCATGCGACCCGCCACCGGATGAATACCAAAACGAACATTGATGCCCATATCGATCAAGGTTTTTGCGATATCTGAAATCGCATGTTGGGCCTGCGCCATGGCCATACCGTAGCCGGGAACGACCATGACCTGCTTGGCAGTTTTAAGCAACTGCGCGGTTTCGGCGATATCGATTGTGAAAACCTCACCCTGATCACCCATACCGACAGCCGAAGATCCGCCCGAGGTTCCAAAGCCACCGGCGATTACACTGACAAAATTGCGATTCATCGCACGACACATGATGTAACTCAAAATCGCACCACTGCTACCCACCAGCGCACCGGTGACAATCAGCAAATCGTTCGATAACATGAAACCAGTAGCGGCAGCGGCCCAGCCCGAATAACTGTTGAGCATGGAGATCACTACCGGCATATCGGCGCCACCGATTGCCGCAACCATGTGCACACCGAATGCGAGCGTAATCAGGGTCATAACAATCAACATGGTTTGCGCATCAGCGTGAGTTTCCGCGCCTACGAACTGGATGCCGACAATCACTACCCCGACGAGCATGGCCAAATTAAGCCAGTGACGTGCGGGCAACAACATGGGTTGGCCACCGATCATTCCACTCAGTTTACCGTAGGCTACAAGCGAACCGGTAAATGTCAAAGCGCCAATACCAATACCGATATAAATCTCAATTTCGTGTATGGTCTTTTCGATACCGGCGAATTGAATACTCGGGTCGAGGAAATTGGCGTATCCGATGAGTACTGCCGCGAGGCCGACCAGGCTGTGCAAAATTGCCACCAACTCGGGCATTTGCGTCATTTGCACCCGACGCGAGAGCACGAAACCGATTGCACCGCCGCCAGCCATTATTACGATCATTACACTGTGGTTATTGGTGACAAATGCCAATATCGTCACCAATACAGCGATCGTCATACCGATAATGCCGTAAAGATTGCCACGACGAGCCGACTCGTTATTTTTCAATCCACCAAGCGCCAGGATAAATAATGCGGCGGCGCCCAGATAAGCAACAGAAACCAGATTCTCCGACATAGTGACTACCCCTTAAACATCTGCAGCATGCGCTGCGTCACCGAAAAACCACCGATAATATTCACGCTGGTGATAAAAACCGCAATAATCGAAAGATACATCACGACCGAGCTATGCGACGATAACTGGGCTAGCGCACCGAGCACGATGATACTGCTAATCGCATTGGTGACACTCATAAGCGGCGTATGCAGCGATGGCGAAACGTTCCAGATCACCATATACCCGATGAAACACGACAATACGAAAACAGTGAAATGCGCCATAAATGAAGCCGGCGCAACCAGGCCGAGTCCAAACAATGCGAGCCCACTGATAAAAATCGGTAACCAGGCGCTCTTTGCCGCCAGTGCCACTCGCGAGGATTTTTTCGGCTCCATCTTCTTCGCTTCAACTTCGACTTCCTTGGTTTGTCCACTATAGGACGGGGCCCGTGCCGATACTTCAATCGGTGGCGGAGGCCAGGTGATTTCGCCGACCTTCACCACAGTGGCGCCCCGCACAACGACATTGTCAAAATCGACTTCGAGTTCACCATTTTTCTCGGGACACATTTCTTCGAGCAGATTATAAATATTAGTGGCGTATAGCTGGCTCGATTGCGCGGCCATACGACTGGGTAAATCGGTATAACCAACAATATTAACGCCGTGCTTTTTAACGACTTTACCCGGCGCAGTCAGTTCGCAGTTGCCACCCTGCTCAGCAGCCAGATCAACAATTACGCCGCCATCGCGCATGCTTTTCACCATCGCTTCGGTTACCAGCTTGGGTGCCGGTTTACCCGGAATCAAAGCCGTGGTAATTATGATATCGACGTCCCTGGCCTGCTGGGCAAATAAGGCCATTTCAGCCTCGATAAATTCCTTACTCATGACTTTCGCATAACCACCTTCACCGCTGCCGTCTTCTTCAAATTCGAGTTCGAGGAATTCGGCATCCATACTTAGAATCTGATCCTTTACTTCGGGGCGTGTATCAAAGGCCCGAACAATGGCACCGAGTGATTTCGCGGTACCAATCGCTGCAAGACCTGCGACGCCGGCGCCAATCACCATGACTTTGGCCGGCGCTACTTTACCGGCGGCGGTAATCTGGCCAGAAAAAAACCGGCCGAATTGGTTCGATGCTTCCACCACGGCGCGATATCCGGCGATATTCGCCATCGAACTCAACGCATCGAGTTTCTGTGCACGCGAAATACGCGGAATACTATCCATTGCCAATGCGGTTAAGCCGTGATCAGCCAGTTGCTTGAGCATCCTTTCATTTTGGGCCGGCCAGATAAAACTGATGAGACTGCTACCGCGTTGCATTAATTCAATTTCATGCTTTTCGGTATTCGCATTGCGTTCAGGCGCTCTAACCTTGATGACCAGGTCGGAAGCAGCGTAGGTAGACCGGGCATCTTTACTGATACCGGCGCCGGCTTCCACATAAGACTTATCGGAAAAGTTAGCCCCGTCACCAGCACCAGCTTCGACAACAACGTCGAAACCCAGCTTGATTAGCCTTTCGGCGACTTCCGGGGTGGTCGCAACGCGTTTCTCACCCGCATGTATCTCTTTCAATACACCAATTTTCATCGTTCTTCTCAGCTTTTAAAAATTATCAGGAAACAGTCTCGACCCATTTGAATCTGCTGTCGCTGGCAATATTATTTACCCAATCGAATCTTTTTTCGTTATTATGCAACCATAATAACGAGCGATCAGCTGCGGAATGTTTGAAACTCCGACGCACAATTAATACAGCTAGCCGACCATTATGACGACTATTTGCCCTTTAACACATTAATTATTTCTCATATTAATATTAAAAATTCTAAAAACAATACCGCCAGAATCGTTCTTGCCGAGGGTGACGACATCCGCGTTATAGAAGCAGCAGCACGCGCACGGGACGACAATATTGCTAAATGCATTCTCATCGGCAAGCCAGAATCAATCGAGTCCGAAGCTAATATAGCAGGGTTTAATCTGCAGGGTATTCGTCTTGTAGACCCCCAATCATCACCTCAGCTTTCCAGCTACACTCAGAATCTTTTCGAATTACGATCACAAAAAGGCATGACCCGGGAACAAGCCGAGGTACAGGTTTTAGATCCGCTTTACTTCGCCGATCTGATGTTACAGGCCGGCGACGCCGATGGATCAATCGCAGGGGCGCGCTATACTACCGGAGACAGAGTACGCACAGCTCTGCAAATCGTCGGTATCAAACCCGGTTTTAAAACTGTATCCAGCTTCTTTTTAATGGTCTTTGACGCCGAGCACCACAACCCCAAACGGACCCTTTTATTTTCGGATTGCGCGCTGATGGTTAATCCGGATACTGAGCAGCTTGCCGAGATAGCCATCACTTCCGCCGCCAGTGCCAGAAAGTTTATCGAACTGCCACCTCGGGTGGCATTACTGTCTTTTTCTAGCGATGGTAGCGCAAAACATAAAATGGTCGACAAGGTTCGAGAGGCCACCAAACTAGTCAGAATAGCCTTACCCGATACCCCGGTCGATGGTGAAATTCAGCTCGATGCCGCGATAGTGCCGGAAATTTCAGCCCGCAAATTTGCTAATTCTCAAACTCGCGGCCAGGCCAATGTACTCGTCTTCCCCGATCTTAATGCCGCCAATATCGGTTATAAAATCGCCCAGCGTTTCGGTGGCGCCAAAGCCATCGGGCCGATTCTACAAGGGTTGAAAAAACCCGCGAACGACCTTTCTCGCGGCTGTTCGGCGGATGACGTTTACGAGCTGATCGGTTTGACCGCCCGCCAAATGGGTGATTGAGGGCGCTCGCCATTGGGACCTACTATGATTAAGGCTTAATATTTTACCACCCAATTCTACATAAGCCTCAAAGCGCTCCTTTATTTGCCGGACATAATTCACTGGCTCGATACCATTCACAAAACCATAGCGAGCCTTTTTCGCAAATTTCTTTTTTGACAGTAACAGCATCGCCGTTTCCGTATTTTCAAACCACCGATCAGGATCTTTACCCAGTCGTTTGGCAAGCCGCCTGGCGTCGTGAACATGGCCGACTCCTGCGTTATATGCAGCGAGCGAAAACCATAGCCGTTCGGGAATTGACAGGTCGTTATCGAAGCGATCACGTAGCCAGTCCATATACTTGACGCCGGCCTGAATACTTCGAGCCGGATCATCTACCTGCGATATACCTAACGAGCGCGCGGTACGGGGCATAAGCTGCATAAGCCCGCGCGCGCCCGTAGGTGATCGGGCCTTTGGATTAAATCTACTTTCCTGAAACATTTGCGCGGCAATTAAACGCCAATCGAAGCCGTATTTATCCGAATATTTTTGTACCAGATTATCAAAGGGCGAAATTTTACCGCTCAGGGCATCGGCAACTCCCCCCTGCGTGAGTTTGGCGACCGTTTTCAGACTCTTGAAGTATTTCAGGTACAGCACATTATAAAATTCCTTTTTGTAGACCCGCTTGACAAAAGCATCCAGAGCCTTTTTTAATTGCCGGTTTTTAGCGCGTATCGCGATGGCATGCGAAATTTCATCTTTCAGAATAACCGCCGATCTGATTTTTTTAGAGCCTGCCCGTTCAATATCGAGCACATACTCATCGGCCAGAGTCGCCTCCAGCTTTCCGGCAGCAACCTGTTGAACCAGTTGATCTACTTCCAACTTGCCATCACTGGCGCGTAAATTAAATTCGTAACCCTGTTGCAGCAACTGAGTTAGTCGCCGCCAAATGGCGCTATCACGCCGGACACTGATATCGGTTTGTTTAAAATCCGACCATTGTTTTGCCGGGTTTTTTTGGGATACGACAATATGCTGTCGACTAAAATGATAGGGTTGCGAATAATCGAGTCCGAGAGCCCGTAATCGGTTATCGACCTCCAGAAACGCCATGGCCATATCGGCTTTACCCTCGAGCAGCCAGTTTGCTATTTCCCCCTGCTCCGGCGGCACGACGACTTCAAGACGGAGGTTGTGATAACGCGCAAACTCCCTTGCGAGCTCATATTCAAATCCCATTAACTCTCCACGGTAGAGAAAATAGGAAGCGGCATTGTTCCGCAGCATGACGCGTATTACTTTACGTTTTTTGATTTGATCGAAATCATCAATATAATTTGAGTCAGTTTCAGCAGCCATATGTTCGAGCTGAAGGAACTGGTTTACCTCACTCACCAGACGCGGTGCATCTTTACGTATACCCCATCCGATGTTGCGTTGACCGCTGAAATTGGTCGCGATTTTAAAATCATCCCGATAACCCAGGAATATTTCAGCCAGATTACTATCCAGAATGGTGGCATCGATGCTTCCGTTCGCCAGTAGATCGATTATCTGCTCGCGTTTTACATGATCGGGGGCGGCCTGTAGGTTGATATCCGGATATTTATTGTCCTTCAGCCATTTTAAAGCATGCCAGAAAGTTGAGTCGCGGTTCACCATAATGGTTTTACCCGACAGATCGCGTACCCTGGTAATCCGGTTATCATCTTTACGCACGAGTATTTGTTCTCGAACATGTGCTACCGGAACCGAAAAGCTGATTTTTTTCCGCCTTTGATCGTTAATGGTCAGATTATTGATAATAATATCGCCTTTCCCTGCTTCGAGCGCCGGGATAAGTTCGGCAAAGTTTTTGACGAAAATCAGTTCTGGCATCAAGCCATGCGATAGCGCGAATTCCTCTGCGATGCGTTGCTGTTCGGCAAGTGGGGATTTTCGGCGTGGCAAATAGGTAACGCTGGTAAAATCCTGTGGCAGAAGAATACGCAACTTACCCTGGCGCAGGATATTGTCGAAATCACCTCTGAGCGACTCCGATTCTTCGAGCGTACTATAGCTGCGATTGAAAAACGCGTGGGATGATGTGGAAAGTGTGAGCAGGCATAGAATAAAGGCCTGGATTGCCAGTAAGGAATACATTCTGGTGTGGCCTACTCTAAATATCTGCATAATCACCAACAGCTTATGAGTTCATAGCATATTAACAATATTAAGGACTATTACTCAATTATTTGCGAAATATATCGAGGATAGCAACTCGCATCACGAAATTTAAATTGGCAGGGGCCCGCTATAGACGGTCACAAAGTAATCTGGAATACCCTTTTCTGTCACAACCATGCCCGTTGTCTTCTCCAAGCGCCCTTTTCGCTCACTGTGTCTCGTACCTTTT